>NZ_JBHIOD010000068.1:0-121676 GCF_042195355.1 Bartonella sp. CL266QHHD | reverse complement strand
TGGCTTTCAGCCCTACCTTGCCATCAGCCGCAATGGAACTGCCTGTGATGCTAAGATCATGCGGTTTGCCATCCTGCCCTGCAATGACCGTGGTGTCACCTCCCGATTTTATCGAAGAGCCAACGGCATGAGAGGCTTGCATATCCACTTTCGTGTTTTTGGTGCGAAGATGATACTCCATTTCATCGTTTCTTACCCCTATCGCTATCTCCCCTTGGGCGCCAAGAGCAACATTACCCTTGGCATCTATATCGGAAGCAGCCATATGGATATCTTTTCCAGAGAGAACAGTGGTCTCTTTTCCAGAACTTAAATGAGAGCCATTGTGTAAGGCAACATGAAAGGTTTGATCCCCGCGATGGCTATTGGCACTGTTGCGTGTGGCATCAATCGAAACATTCCTCTCAGCTTGCAAGAGAAGTTTATCCGTTGCTTGAACATCAGAGCCTAAAATATTCAAATCTTTTCCAGAGAGAAGTGGGCTTGATGTACTTTGAAAAATATTTATTTAAAACAAATGTGTGAATACACAACAACAAGTGTATTCCGTTTAGGGCGTTCTGTTTTGCATGAGGAGTATGATCCCATTAAGAAATGCAATAAACAAAAACGTAAGACAATGCATCATCTTTATTTTCATTATTTAAAAGATATTGCTCTAAATGCTTTTGAAAATCGTAAAGCTAAATTAAAAGAAGATGATAAAGTTGGAAACTAGTTTTTCTCTTTGTAACTTTATATTCTTCCCCAATGAGGCTGTATTCCCGTTTCAGAACTTACTCTAACAGATATATGTAGTATGCTCGCTCTAATCTAGTATATAAAAGTAGACTAAAGTTCGCCACTGGTTATGATATTGTCCTATTTCTGAGATTAATTAAATACTTTTCACTTAAGTGTAAAATGATAGCCGTAATATAAGATTTTATGTAATAAGTAGTTATAAAATCGCTGCATACTACTAATTCGCCTTTTATAATATAAAACTTTTTTAAGCCTTATAATACAAAATGATACCAATAAAAAATAAAAGAGATTAAGAGAAATAAAATAGAGAGCTAATAAAATAAAGGCCCCGTTAAACGAGGCCTTAGTATTTTTTGTGCTAATAATTTCATTTTTACGAAATTAGAATTTGTAAGCGACACCTACACGGAAGTCATTGGTTTTGTAGTTGAATTCACGTGTATCGTTGGCGAATTTCTTTTTACCAAAATCGGAGTAACGGTATTCTGCACGTAAAAGAACGTTGTCGGTCATTGCAAAGTCAACACCGCCGCCAATAGTGAAACCAACCATTGTCTTCGTGTCATCAGCCCAAGTACCACCAGTCAAATCTACATTTTGCTTAATTGATGGGTTTTCAACCACATCAGCTTTCTGTTCAACTTTAACTCTCTCTCCTTTTCCTGTAACTGATTGAATACCCTGTACCTGCGCATAGGCAATACCACCAGCAACATAAGGCATAATACGGTCAACAGCAGCAAAACCGATACGAACGCGTGTAGCACCAGACCATTTTTCTTTGTAACTGTGCTTTTCCGTTACCTTGTCACCTATTTCAAACCGTTGCTGATCTTTTAATTCAACCTTAGCTTTTTCAAGGGCATTATTAAAAAATGCCACATCTTCTTTAGTAAGAGTCAATTCACGGGCTGTTTTTGATTCTTCACGGTCTGCCCAAACTGCATCGGTTTCAACACCGAGAACGAGACCATTTCCGAGGTCTACGTTAGATCCGGCATAAATGCCACCCATGAAACCAGAAGGACTAGGTGTGTTATCTTTTTTGAAAAGTTCTTTGTCTGCTCCTGGAATAGTTACTTTAGTTTTACTCGAAAAGTTGCCAACTTGACCACCAAGATAAAAACCTGTCCAAGAAAACGAAGGGGCTGCTGCAATAACTGCTGGTGCAACTTCATGAGGGATCACCACGTCAGCAGCTTGTGCTGCAGAAGATGAAATTAAAGCAGCAACAGAAGCTGCTATTAAAGATTTTGTATTCATAATTTTGCTCCTAAATTAACTATAAAATGACCTTACAAGATTATAGATAGAAAAGCTGTAGTAAAAATGTCACAACCATACAAATAAACACCCAGAAAACCAGTGGTTTGATCAAAGTCAAGATCTCTTAAAAATTTAATTTTTTATTAATACTTTTTATTCATAATTGTACTTTTGATGAAATTAGAACTTGTAAGCGATATCTACATGAAAGTCATTGCTTCTGTAGCCTAGTTTAAGGTAATCCTTTTTAAATTCCTTCTTACCAAAGTCTGAGTAACGGTATTCCGTACGAAGCAGAATATAATTTGTCATCGCGAAATCTATATCACCACCAAGAGTGAAATCCACCATCGTTTTTGTTTTATCAAATACCGTAGCAGAAAATGCTTTACTTGGGTTATCATTTGCCGATTTTTTTGTTCCTGAAATTTTACCAACACCCTGTATTTACGCATAAGCAATACTACCGGCAACATAAGGCATAATACGATCAGTGACGGAAAAACCAACACGAACCCGTGTTGCACCAAACCTTTTTTCTTTGAAACCAATGCGATAAACTGCTGTGTAACCCTTTTGAAACTTTTCATTTTCATCCAATGTAACACCAGCATCTTCAACTTCATCATTAAAATCATCAATCGTAAGAATCTTTGAGACCGTCTTCGTCTCTCCTCAGTCTGCCCAGACTGTATCAGTTTCAACACCTAGAATGAGGACATTTCCAAGATCTACGTTGGAACCTAAATAAATACCACTTATGAAACCGGAAGGCATAGGTAGTGCATCTTTATCTGAAGTTTTTTTTCTTTTGTCTCTAAATCAAATACATAAACTTTGACTTGAAAAGTTGCCAACTTAACTACCAAGATAAAAACCTGTCTAAGAAAACGAAAGAGCTATGATAACTGTTGGAGCTGTTTTACGAGGAATGACAATATCAGCAGCTTGTGCCGCAGAAGCTGTAGTCATAGCGATAACAAAAGTTGTTACTAAAGATTTTGTATTCGTAAACTTTGCGCCTCATTTATTTAGAGGATAATGCTACAAGATTACATAAAGAAAAGCTGTCGTAAAAAATAATACAGTCATAGAAAATGGAGGATGCGCTCAAAACAAAATCGCTGCATGACTTTACAACGCTATTAACTTCACTCCGTACGAGAATTCGTAAGTTAACTTATCGATTTTGAATGTAATTCTTGTCTGTCGTTTATGAAAATATTTTTATATCTCCAATAAATATGGAGTGAGTAATAATATAACAACAGAAAATAATAGAGGCTCTGTCAAAGACAGAGCCTCTTGGAAGTTTATTTCGTTTTTTACGAAATTAGAATTTGTATGCAACGCCAACGCGGAAATCATTGACTCTGTATTGAAGTTCAGCTGTGTCTTTAAAGTATTTCTTTTTACCGTAGTCTGAGTAACGGTATTCTGCACGCAACAGAACATTGTCTGTCATTGCGAAGTCAACACCAGCACCAAGGGTGAAACCAACGAGGGTCTTTGTTTCATCATATACGTTACCAGAAGCAATAACCTTATTAGCATCCTTACCAGCATTAGCATCTTTTTTCACTTCAAGTGCGGAAATGCCCTGCATCTGCGTATAAGCAACACCACCAGCGATATAAGGCATGATACGATCAGTAGCAAAACCTATACGAACGCGTGTAGCACCAGACCACTTTTCTTTCATAGTAATACTTTCGATGTATTCATCCCCGCCTGCAACTTCTAGACCATCGTTCTTTTTGATCTTAGCATCATTGAGGAGTTTATTAATTTTATCAAGACTTTTACCAGTTCCCTGTCCAATAATCATTGTTATACCATCAATTGTGTCTTTTTTACCAATAAAAGAGACATCTGTATCCAAGCCGAAGATCACACCATTGCCGAGATCAACATTGTAACCTGTGTATAGGCCACCGAGCATACCGGAAAGCTTAAGATCGTGCCAACCTAAAGTGCTAGAACCTTTGTCAGATTTCATTGAACGACCACCAATCTGAGCACCAAGATAAAAACCTGTCCAAGAATAGGCAGGGGCTGCTGTGATGACTGCTGGGGCTGTTTCACGAGGGATGACAACATCAGCAGCTTGTGCTGCAGAAGCTGCCGCTATAGCGATAACAGAAGTTGTTACTAAAGATTTTATATTCATAAACTTTGCTCCTAATTTATTTATGAGCACAGTGCTACAAGATTACAGAAAGAAAAGCTGTAGTAAAAATGATACAGTCACAGAAAATGGAGGGCACATCCCAGACAAAATTGCTTCATAGCTTGATTTTGTACGAGAAACCTTAAAGATTATATATATAAATAACTTATTGATTTTTAAATGTAATTTTTGTTTGTTGTCTATGAATTTTTTTAAGAAAATCTGAATAATATCTTTTCACATCCACAATAAATTATGTATTGTGTGATAATATAGCAACAAAGAATAACAAAGGCTCTATCTTTGACAGAGCCTCTGTTATTTTACTTACCATCTTTTAAAATTTGTAAGCAACACCAACACGGAAGTCATTGGTTTTGTAAGATGTCTCATATTTATCATTTGAGAATTTCTTTTTACCAAAATCAGAGTAACGATATTCCGCACGGACAATAACGTTATTGGTCATGGCTAAATCAACACCAGCACCAAGCGTGTAACCAACAAGGGTCTTTGTTTCATCAGACAGAGTACCAGAAGCTATTACTTTATCTGAATCTTTCCCTGTTATTGAAATCAATGCACTATCTTGAAGCTGTGTATAGGCGATACCACCAGCAACATAAGGCATAATGCGTTCAGCTGCAAAACCAATACGTACACGTGTCGCACCAGCCCACTTTTCTTTAAAAGTGAAACTGTGGGTTCGTTTATCACCAGGTACAAGCGCATCTTTACCAATATTAATTCCAGATTCTGTTAATATCTTCTTAATATAATTTATGTGATCTGGAGCAATAACATATGTTTTTCCTGTCTTCGTGTCATCTTTATTAGACCACATGATATCTGTATCAACACCTAAAATAAGGCCATTGCCGAGATCAACGTTGGAACCTGCGTAAAGACCACCCATGAAACCAGATAGTTTAGGCAAAAGATCATCAGGTGCTGGAATCTTTTTTCCGTTACTGAGAATATCCATTTTCGTCTTACCCGAAAAACCACCAATCTGCCCCCCAACATAAAAACCTGTCCAAGAAAAAGTTGGAGCAACAATAACAGGAGCAACAGGTGTTGGACTGGGGGGAACAATAACATCTGCTGCTTGAGCTGCTGAAGCTGAAACAAAAGCGAAAGCAGAAGCTGTTATTAACCATTTCATATTCATATTTTCTCTCCATAGCTGAATATTTATTTGAACACACCATTTCATATAGAGCCCCATCTTCAGATATCTGTAGCAAAAATGATACACTTATAAAAAAAACAAAAAGCCAATCAAAGTACCCTTAATTGCTTGATCTGTAATAAATGAGAATTAAACTATGCCCATGCACAAATGATCTCTTTTCCTCACGTTTTCTCTCCTTTATCATTTTGATAAAAAAACTGCGCCACAGTACCCTCCGTGTAAAGCGTGTGCTATTGGAATGAAAATATAATATATTGATTTATAATGAAAAAATATCTTTTATATTAATTCGTCTGCAATATTGAAGATGTTCTTATCTTAAGCCTTTTTATATTAAAGCCCCCCCAGCACCTCACAAACGAGCAAGTGTGTGAATAAATAAAACTATTTAAAAGCTAAAATGCTTCCTATTAATACTCTCAATATTGTAATAGTGAAGACCGTTACAATATTGAGAGCAGCTAAATGTAACTGTTCCATTTAAATTCATACAAACAACGTTTTTAGCTTCATCCTTCGTATAACCAAATGTGAATAGCTCTTTGATTATTTTTTCATCACTGTAAAGAATGCTTGTACCCGACAGAACAAGATCTCCACTACCCTATGAACTGCAACAAGATTACATGCAATTTCATTACATTTGCTCTTTGTTTTTAATTTAGGCATTTATTCCTTTTTGACATACTTACCATTTTTTTCTTCTCTCAACCTTATAGTAAAGTCTTTTTCAGAGCTTCAGCCTTATTTGTAGGCTATCATTTCATACTCCTTTACAAGACGAAATTGAAAAAAATACCTAAAGACAAACAACCGGTATGATAAACATTAAAACTTATATAGAAATCTCCTTAAAGCTGAAAAAATGAGAAATCTTTCTTAAAGTTTTCAAACCACCCCTTGCTTTAAAAATCATGAATTTGGCAGAAAAAATATCCCTCTTTTTCAACTTCAAAGCATATATTATACTTCTTGATGTTGTTTTTTCACTTTTTAAAAACTCATTGGACCTCGTGCAAATGGGTTTGGCCGTCCTCTTTTCCCTGGTCTTCTTTTAGGATAATGATCTCTTTTTTTACCAGAATGTAACACAGGTACTAACTTAGCTGCTGTTATGCATTCGCTGTTATTTGTGCAAGAAAGTTCTATCTGAAAAACTTCAGATAATAACTTGCGAAGCTGTTCAGCAGAAAAAAGACCTATTGGAGGAACAGCCGAAGATGCTCTCTGTATAAGGTTTTGAGACGCTAAAAAACTTGCACCTTGAGCCATAGAGATTGAAGCAAAAGTAGCAAAAGCTGTAATAAAATATTTTATATTCATAAATTTAACCTCATCAAATATTCATAATGGATTTTATCTAGTACCTTCATTGCAAATTTCTAGAGAAAAATAATATGTTTATAGATAAAAAGTGAAAATCCTTAAAAATAAAGCTTTGGAGCATTTTGCTTTTAAAATAAAAGCAAATTGCCCTGCTCTGCCAACATAGAAATTACTTATTGAGTAATAAATAAAGGCACGAAGTATCGTCTGAAAATAATAAACTATACGAACTTCATATAATATACTGATTTATAATGATAATTTAGCGTTATTCATATTGACTGAGAACCCTAAACATCATAAGATTCTCTCATTCAAAATCTTTTTCATGTTGAATCAATTAAAACCATTTGTTTGCACGTTATAAGTTGGAAGAGCTGTGTGGATAAAAAACACTAAAAAGACTAAAATGTCTCTTATGAACCGTGCCAAGGGCTACACAACATTGGGAGTTGGCAAAGTGGTGTGATGGTAGCAGCTTGTTACTCCGTAAGCGTAAAAATGGGAGTGCTCAATGAATTTTATATCATATTTTTGGGGGCTTTATCGTTATACCATTCATAAGCGCCGCCGTAAAATGGATTTGGGTGCCGGTTTCTTTAAAAAAGCACATGAATTAGCAACACAAATATATTCCGTTTAGGGCGTTCTGTTTTACACGAAGAACGTAAATCCATTAAAAACATGAGGCAATGCGTAATCTCTATTATTTAACAGACATTGCTTTAAATACTTTTGAAAGTCGTAAAGCCGAATTAAAAATGATGGTAAAGATGAGTTTTGGTTTTTACATTTACACATTCATATTCTCCCCCAATTAGGCTGTATACCGGTTGCAGAGATTTAAGTCTTCCAACCTACCGTATGTTTTCAGCCTCTCCTCAAAATTGCTTTGTTTCAAATAAAAGCTGTTACAAAAATAAAAAATATGAATTCGCAAAAGTACTTTTATTACCTAAACTTCAAATGAAATAGCACTTAAGAATTTATTATAATTCTTATCAGAAAAGATGAGAGGATAAAATGTCCATAATGTACAAGCATTTTGTCCTCTCACATCAATAATTAACTCCATTAAAAGCCAATTTTAAAGTTAGCTATGCGCAAAAATATCAACTTCCGCCCATCCTAAAAGATCAAGCCTAGCTCTCATAGGCAAAAATTGAAAGCATGCCTTGGCAACATTTTCTCGCTCTTCACGTCTTAAACGTTCTTCAAATATAACCTTTAAACGATGCAAATATAACACATCCGACGCAGCATATTCAATTTGCGCCTGTGATAACGTTTCTGCCGCCCAATCCGAAGATTGTTGCTGTTTAGAAATATTCACATTCAGCAATTCATTACAAATTTCTTTCAAGCCATGACGATCCGTGTAAGTACGCGTGAGTTTCGAAGCAATCTTTGTACAAAAAATAGCCTCTGGCATAACACCAAATGTATGTGCTAAAATAGCAAGATCAAAACGCCCAAAA
Source organism: Bartonella sp. CL266QHHD (assembly GCF_042195355.1). Lineage (NCBI taxonomy): Bacteria > Pseudomonadati > Pseudomonadota > Alphaproteobacteria > Hyphomicrobiales > Bartonellaceae > Bartonella > Bartonella sp. CL266QHHD. The sequence continues at coordinate 113,494 of NZ_JBHIOD010000068.1, read as the reverse complement.
TGGAATATTTTTACGACTGCTTTATCTTTAAGAAGCTTGACCAAATTAGGTGCATTCTTTTGTCCTTTAGCAATCTGTATAATATCGGCAGTACCATCTCCAGAAGAAAGCTGAACAACGCATAAACGATCACGATGGGGTTGTAATCCTAAAGTTTCGGTATCAATCGCAACAGCATCAGTTTGATAATTATCTAAGTTTGGTAAATCACCTTGATGAACACGAATCTCAGCCATTTACCCTCCTATTTGCTAAAGCTGCAAGAATACGCGCCCAAGACCGCTGCCCCTTATGAAATGATTTTAAATTATACTTTTCATTAGGCGAATGAATACGGTCATCAGCCAGTCCAAAACCAACCAAAAGAGTTTCCATGCCAAGAATTGACCGAAAATCTGCTACAATTGGGATCGAGCCCCCCATGGCTGTCAAGACAGCAGGCACTTCCCACTCTTGTGATAAGGCATCCTTCGCCTCCTTGATAAAAGATGAATCATCAGAAATCTGAAGTGCCGGAGAAGAACCGTGATTCTTAAACTCAACCTTACAATCAGCAGGAATTGAGCTACGTACATAATCACGCAACGCTTGGCGTATTTTCTCTGGATCTTGCTTATGCACCAAACGACACGATACTTTTGCACTCGCTTGAGAAGCAATAACCGTTTTCATCCCTTCCCCTTCATAGCCGCCACTAATACCATTAATTTCCATGGTAGGACGTGCCCATACAAGCTCTAAAATGCTCCGCCCTTTTTCACCAGCTGGAACGGAAAGTCCTATAGGACCAAGAAAATTTTCAGCAGTACAATTAAGCGCATTCCATGATTGTAAAATATGTGGAGGTGTTTCTTCTACTCCATCATAAAAGCCAGGAAGTGTTGCCCTATTATTTTCATCGTGAAGTCCTGCTAAGATTTTCGTTAAAATACGAATGGGATTAGCTGCTACTCCTCCAAAATAACCAGAATGCAAATCACGATTAGCTGCTGTGATAATAATCTCTTCTGCCATAATTCCCCGAAGAGAAAGAGCAATAGATGGAGTATTCGCATCCCACATTGACGTGTCACAAACCAATGCATAATCTGCCTTAAGTTCATCTGTATTTGCTTTTAAAAAAGGAATAAGGGAAGGAGAAGCACTCTCTTCCTCGCCTTCACATAAAATAGTAACTTTAATGGGTAGCTGCCCTGTTTCTTTCTTAAATGCACGACATGCTTCAATAAAAGTCATCAACTGACCTTTGTCATCTGAAGCTCCACGAGCACAAATAACTTTCTCTCCATCTCTCTCTTTTAAAGAAGGTGTAAATGGATCATCCTCCCATAAACTCAATGGATCAACAGGTTGAACATCATAATGTCCGTAAAACAACACATGCAAACAATCATCTGAAGGTCCAGGATGATGCCCAACAACCATTGGATGCCCCAGTGTATCACGGCGTGAAGCCTCAAAACCGATGCTTTTTAAATCCTCTACTAACCAATCAGCTGCTTTACGACATGCATCCTTGTAAGCCGAGTCTGTAGAAATCGATTGAAAACGTAAAAGAGAAAAAAGGCGTTCAAGGCTCTTCTCTATATTTCCATCAAGATGTGTTAGTACTTTATTCAGCATAAAAAAAACCTTTCAAGCCTTGTGTAATTATATTATAGATACGATGACTTTAAGCCTCTTGTAAGATTTTGCAAGACGCCTTATTCATTTTTGACATTGTGAGCAGTAAAAACTTGAACGTCCAGCCTGTAAAATGCGCATAATAGGCGCTCCACATTCCAAACATTGCTTGCCTTCTCGTCCATAAACTGAAAAAGCATGCTGAAAATAACCAAGTGAACCATCTATATGCATATAATCACGTAAAGAAGAGCCACCAGACAAAATGGCTTCAGAAATCACATTGCGTATATTTTGTGCTAAAGAATCTGCAAATTCACGTGCCCGTGCCGTTTGTGATGCCAATGTAAATGCACCACGTTGTGGAGACAAACGACTCCGCCAAAGTGCTTCGCAAACATAAATATTCCCAAGACCTGCAACAATAGACTGATCAAGTAAAACACCCTTGAGAGACATTTTTTTATTAACAAAAGCCTTTTGTAAATAACGACCAGAAAACGAATTACTCATAGGTTCAAGACCTAGCTTATTTAAAAGTGGATGTTCATAAAGCTTATCCGTATCGACTAAAAGCATAAACCCAAAGCGACGCACATCATTATAAATAAGACGATAAACGTCACCATTCTTTGTCTGAATATCCATGACAAAATGATCATGCTTAACCAATTTACTTGTCGTTGAAAAAACTGTTCTTAAAAGATCATTCTCTATACGCCATGAACCAGACATTCCTAAATGGCTTAAAATCGTTTCATTCTGAGAAAGATGAAATAATAAATATTTTGCACGCCGACCAAGTTCTATAATTGTTCTGCCAATAAGGCGCTCAGAAAAAGCCTCAGGAAAAGGAAAGCGCAAATCTCTACGATTAAGTTTGACAGATACTATCTTTGCATCAGTTACAACGGACTCAAGTCCACGACGAACTGTCTCTACTTCAGGAAGCTCAGGCATTACTCTTCTTTAATAATTATACACTTTCCAATCGTATCTCTGATAAATTGACTTCTTCCCACCCCCCTCAAAGAACGAAGACTTCCTCTACATCTACTAAACAAATTCTTGATGAGTGGATTTTACTTGGATTCCTACTCATGTGAATCATTTAACTAAATGCTTTATGGACAAACCCTGCCTTGAATATATACCACACACTCTAAAATACTTAACGTATCAATGAGGCTTACATCCCACCCCACCTCAAATGACCGTGTTTTATGGTAACAAAATTAAGCCCATTCACCCTTACGAAATACAGGAACTCTTACACCATCTTGGGTAATGCCATCTATGTCAATTTCGCCAGAACCAATCATCCAGTCAATATGAATGACACTTTTATTCCCACCACGTGCTGCAATCTCTTCTGACGTCAATGATGCCCCATCTAAAAAGCATTTGGAATAACACTGACCTAAAGCAATATGACATGCAGCATTTTCATCAAATAAGGTATTATAAAAAAGGAGGCCACTCTTAGAAATTGGTGAAGAATGGGGCACAAGGGCAACTTCGCCCAACCGGCTTGCACCCTCATCACTTTGCAAAACCTGCTGTAAAACTTCTTGGCCTGTTGATGCACGAGCCTCAACAATACGCCCTGCGTCAAAACGTACTTCAATATTATCAACCAGAGTTCCTTGATAGGAAAGGGGCTTTGTTGAGCGAACGAAACCTTCAACCTTATGAGCATGAGGAGTCGTGAAAACTTCTTCTGTCGGAATATTCGGATTGCAAATAACACCATTTTGAGCAACAGATGCACCGCCATGCCATTCATGATCATCTGCCAAACCAACCGTCAAATCAGTTCCTGGCCCTGTAAAGTGTAAGGCAGAAAAACGCTGCTCATTAAGCCAAGATGACCGTTTTTTCAAATGTGCATTATGGACAGTCCACGCCTGTACCGGATCTTCTTCTGTAACACGTGAAGCAGAAAAAATTGCATCAGCTAATTTTTTAATCGCCTCATTAAGCGATAAAGAAGGAAACATTGCCTCAGCCCATCCTGCTGTTGGATAAGCAACAATCGACCAATTCATAGCAAAATTTGATATTTGCTTGAGTGCCGGCTGATAAGCTATTGAAGTGGCTTTATTTAAACGTGAAACCTTATCAAAATCCTGATTAGAAAGGAGCAAAGGATTATCCCCAACAATCGCTAAACGCGCTGCCCCATTTTCAAAAGCCTTCGCCATTCCCTCATAAAGCCAAGAAGGAGCACAATCAAAACTAGCTGTATGGGCATTTTCAAACCGTGTAAGCGATAATATATCATCACTAAAAATTGGTGTAATGACACCAGCACCAACCTTATAAGCATGATATGCAATACGCCGAACAAAAGGTAACGCTGAAACTGGAGCAGTTAAAACAAGATCCTGCCCCTCTTGTAAATTCAACCCCACTTTCACTGTAATTTCTGCAAGACGATTAAGCATTTCAGGCAAAATCGTCTCATGAATATCAAAGTACATTACCAATACCCTTCTTTAAATAGAATGCGTTCTTTATGTTGTCATATTATAAATTGTTTTTCAGATCCTTTGAGTTCGCTTTCTCTATGTATATTTATGCGTATCATTATCGCTAAAATTCACTTAATTCATAAACCGCAATGGGTATATCATCCTTCTTTGGTCATGAAAAACTTACTAGTTCCTGTGTCGTTTTTCTAACATTGCAACAATTGCATTTAACTGATCAGATGAAGGTAAAGCCATAATCGTTTTATTTTCCTCTTTCCTAGCTAGATGTTGAGGTGCATAGGCAGGGATAGGAACTTTATCAAGCTGTACCATAGCAAAAGGCGCTGGATGTGACGTCTTGGATTGTGCTACTTCTGTCGAATGAGATGTACTTTTCTCTGCCTTTACTCCCCTACTCTCTAAGCCTTCATCTATAAAGCTTGGCGCATGACCAGAACGTTCTTGAGCAAAAGCATAAGCAACATCATAAGGGCGATTATTTGTAGGAACTTGAAGTGCCCCATCACTTGATCGTTTTTCATAAAAAGCATTTCCCCCTGCAACCTGAACATAATGCATGTTTTTATACGGAAAAGACAAACCAGCGGTATGAAAAAACTTAGCGTGTTTAACTTTCTTATCTCGTTCACCCCGTAAAACGGCATCAGCTGCCTCTCTTACACGAGCAACAGATGCTTTCTCCGTCATAGGACGCGTTAAAACACCAGGAGCAAATTGCCTATATTGACCAACAACACCACAAATCGTCTTAGGATAGGCGGTTGAATTAACACGATTCATAACAACCGTCCCAACGGCAATCATTCCTTCACGGCTTGTGCGATTTGATTCAAAATACATCGCTCGCATAAGACATTGACGCTCTGTCAATGGATATGTAACCGTTTTTGTCTTATTATTATTTATTTTTCCAGTATCTAAATGATTTGAAGCACACCCCACAACAACTAACGGCGCTACACAACAGGTAACAAATACATTCCAACGATTTTTTTTCATCTTATGCAACACATTCCTATAATCTCTGAGATATTCAAGTCTTGAAATGAGCTTTAAATGTATCTCTCAATAAAGTACATAGCTAATTGTTACCACTCAGCAAAATTTTAATACAAGAGGTAATCAAAAAGTATCTATGCAAAATAAAAAATAAAAAACTCTTAATTTACAGATCGATATTGTTATTCTTCATGGTTCAATATAGGCTATAATAACCCATACGTTTCAATTATAGTAAAATAACGCTATCCATTTCTTCTACATACGAAAAATAATACAGATACCCCCTTTAATATAAAATTTTAACAAAATGATCTGAAAGGAAATTCCCCTAGAAAACTCCCCTCCGGCCACAATACGAGTGATGATATCATCTAATATACAAATATGTCAAACCAAGAGTTAGCAATCTGCCACGCTTCTCTGAAAAAACTCTTTGTTGCTTCTTTGTGCTTTTCCATAAGACGGTTATCTTATTCTTTCTATAGCTGCACTGTAAGAAAATACTCACATATCTACAAACTTATTTTATACATATAAGAAAAATTTTAATCTATTTTCTTCTCACCTACTCCAACTTTATAAGTAAGGTCATCGCGAGGACGATCAGAGGACATATGGTAACCCGTTATGATATAATGCAGCATTTCAGCAATATTAGTAACATGATCACCAATTCGTTCAATATTCTTTAAACAAAACAGTAAGTGCGTACAAACCGTAATATTGCGCATATCTTCCATCATATACGTCAAAAGTTCACGAAAAAGAGAAGTATACAAAGCATCAATCTTCTCATCACGCTCACGCACCGCGTCAACACGCTCTAATAGGCGACTCGTATAAGCATTTAAGACTTCTTTTAATTGATTGAGTGCTAAAGCTGTAATTGTTTCAAGCCCATGATAAACAGAAGCAGATTGTCGTATTTCTGAAAGTGCAACCGTCCTTTTAGCAATGTTTTTGGCCATATCCCCAATCCGCTCAAGATCAGAAGAAATACGAATGGCTCCAATAATTTCACGCAAATCGACAGCCATCGGTTGGCGTTTGCAAATAATAGCAACCGCTTTTTCATCAATGTCACGTTCTGCTTCATCTAAAAATACATCATCGGCAATCACTGTCGTTGCAAGTTGAAGATCACTACACACAACCGATGCGACAGAACGTTCAATCATCCTTTCTGCATGGCTCCCCATTTCTATAATCCTTGCTCTTAAATATTTTAGTTCTGCATCATAAGAACGGACAGTATGGTTCATAGACATATCTTACACTCCTCAATTCACCTATCCAAAACGCCCCGTAATATAATCTTGTGTCCGTTGCTCTTTTGGTGAGGTAAAGATCATTTCAGTCGCACCAACTTCTACCAAATGCCCTAAATGAAACATAGCCGTATATTGAGAAACACGTGCAGCCTGTTGCATAGAATGCGTTACGATAACAATTGTATAATTTTGCCGTAATGCATCGATAAGCTCTTCAATCCGTGCTGTCGCAATAGGATCAAGAGCTGAACAAGGCTCATCCATCAAAATAACTTCAGGACTAACCGCAATAGCACGTGCAATACACAAACGCTGTTGTTGTCCCCCTGATAAACTTGTTCCAAGATCATGAAGACGGTCTTTTACTTCTTCAAACAAACCTGCCTGCCTCAAACTCTTTTCAACGACATCATGCAATTCAGAGCGCGTTTTTACTAAACCATGAATGCGTGGACCATACGCAACATTCTCAAATATAGATTTTGGAAAAGGACTGGGCTTTTGAAAAACCATTCCAACACGAGCGCGCAATTCTACAACATCAATCCGTGTGTCATAAATATTCTCCCCATCTAAGGTAATAAGACCGGTTGTTTTAGCGCCTTCAATCGTATCATTCATACGGTTAAAACAACGCAAAAAAGTCGACTTTCCGCATCCTGATGGACCAATCAAAGCAGTTACTTGATGTTCAGGAATATCAAGTGTAATACCGTGGAGTGCTTCTTTGTCTCCATAAGAAACCTTCACATCCTCACCACGCATTTTAATCTTCATTACAAAAATTCACCTTACAAAAATCTTATCAAAGTTGTTATTTTATTAAAATTACTGGCGGCGTTCAAATCGTCGTCGTAAAAAAACCGCAGAAATATTCATGATCGCAAGAAAAATCATCAATACAATAATAGCACCTGATGTCTTTTCAACAAAAGCACGCTCTGCTTCCCCCGCCCACATAAAAATTTGAACAGGCAAAGCCGTTGCTGGATCCATGGGGGTCGTAGGAATATTAACAACAAAAGCAACCATTCCAATCAAAAGCAAAGGAGCTGTTTCACCCAAAGCCTGAGCAACTCCAATAATTGTGCCTGTCAAAATGCCAGGCGCTGCTAAAGGAACAACATGATGAAAAATCATTTGTGTTTTTGATGCTCCCAGTCCTAAAGCTGCTGCACGAATAGAGAGAGGAACAGCACGCAGAGCAGAACGTGTTGCAATAATGATCGTGGGAAGAGTCATGAGCGCTAAAACAAGACCACCAACAAAGGAGGCTGAACGTGGTAATCCTAAAAAATTAACAAAAAAAGAGAGTCCTAAAAGACCAAACACAATCGAAGGAACAGCTGCAAGATTATTGATATTAACCTCTATAAAATCTGTAAATTTATTTTTGCGTGCATATTCTTCCAAATAAAGAGCCGTTGCTATGCCTATTGGAAGTGAAACTAATAAAACGATGCCTATCATATAAAGAGAACCAATAATCGCAACACCTAATCCCGCAGTCTCAGGACGACTTGAAGCGCCAAATGTAAAAAAACCAATATTAAATGTTTTATGAAGCGTACCATCATGCGCTAAACGTTTTATCCATTCCACTTGTCGATTAGAAACTTTACGGTTTTTTTCTGCTACACGCAGATCAATCTGTCCCTTATAAGCAGAATCAATATCCGCAGATGCCAAAACTTTAACTTTTTGCATTGTGCCAATCAATTTTGGATTCTTTGTCACCATTTCACGTAGTTGAACGCGGACACCATTTGAAAACATACGGTTAACGTCCCGAAGAGAGGCTCGATCATTTTGATTGATATTAAGTTTCTTCGCTAAAGCATTGCGTACAAGAAGTGGATAATTCGCCGTCATGAGAACTTGTGGTTTTGTTTTACGTTGACCACTTGGATCGATGATCTTTTCATCCAAATAAATCGACAATGTCATTTCACTTTGAAAAAAAGCTGTATAACCCTGACTAATGATAGACCATAAAAGCGCAAATAAAAAAAACAAACCAATAAAAATGGCAATCAAACCATAGGCACGAAAACGACGTTCAGCCCAATATCGACGCTTGAGACTAATATTGCGACGAGGAAAAAAATCTTCATTCATTCATATTGTTCCCGATATTTACGCACAATATAAAGAGCCAGAATATTCATCAAAAGTGTCATAACAAAAAGCGTCATCCCTAAGGCAAAAGCCACCAGAGTTTGTGGAGAATTAAACTCAAAATCACCGGTCAATTGATTAACAATCTTAACAGTCATCGTAGTCATTGCTTCGAAAGGATTGAGTGTTAAGTTTGCTGCAACACCTGCCGCCAAAACCACAATCATTGTTTCTCCAATTGCACGCGATGCCGTCAACAAAATAGCCCCCATAATCCCTGGAAGCGCTGCTGGTATAACAACTTTTTTAATTGTTTCAGATTGTGTTGCGCCTAAACCATAAGAACCTTCACGTAAAATGCGTGGAACAGCCGTAATAACATCATCCGATAAAGAGGAAACAAAAGGTATCAACATAATTCCCATCACAACTCCAGCGGTCAAAACACTTTGTGCCATAATAAAACCAACCCCACCTGAGAGAGAAACAGAAAGATCACGTAAAAATGGTCCTACAACCTTCAAAGCAAAAAAACCATAAACAATGGTTGGGATGCCAGCAAGAACTTCCAATAATGGTTTTACAATTGCTCGCAATCGCGCAGAAGCATACTCAGCCATATAAAGAGCTGAAAATAGTCCTATAGGTACAGCAAAAAGCATGGCAACAAATGCAATATAAAGCGTACCAGCAAGAAGCGGTATTAAACCAAATTGTCCTACTTCATCGCCTGAACCGCTCGCGGAAAAACGTGGATCCCAAACTGTTCCTAAAAAGAAATTTGAAAAGGATACAGACTGAAAAAAGCTTACTGTCTGAAAAAGCATAGAAAGCGCAATGGCTATTGTTGTCAAGACTGCAACAATAGATGCACAAATCAATCCAATAATAATAAAAGATTCAACCTTATTACGCGCACGTTGATGAGGCGCAATTTGCATCATTCCACAGATAAAACCAAAGGACGCAATAGCAAAAAGGAAAACATAACCTATAAATTTAAGCTTTTCAGAAGAAAATACCCACGACTGTGCTATTTTGAACACATCATCCGATGCTTCATCGGGTAAAATCCATCCCTTCGCGAGTAATTGTGCCTGCACTTCCTTATAGGAAGCGCTAGAAAGATTCCCCTCAAAACGATGAATCTTTTTGACGAGACTTCGAAGTGTCTCCCAAAGTAGATCGTGATTTACAGGCTCTGTTACATGCGCACTATACGCCTCAAGCTCTCGAGAGGCATTATATTCTAAATAAATTGTACTCCCAGCATCCCAAACAATTAAAAAAATAAAAGCTGGAATAACAGTAATCAAAAATGTCCACCAGCCATAATAATACGCACGAGAATGCATTTTATGTTGTCTGTATTCAAGAATGCGTGCTCGCATATAAGAAATACAAAAACCACAAAATCCAAAAATCAATAATAACAAAATAATAAAGGAAATGCGCATTTTATCTTTCAGTTTTTATAAAAAAATAGCATCCAAATTTCCTATCCCAGAAATCCAACAATTTTTCCCTGCAAATTATTTCAATGTCATTACTCGACCAGCAGAAAAATCAGAACGCTGTGCTTGACGCTCCTTTTCAGGAGAAACAATCAAACCATATTCAGCCAAAGGACCCTCTGGACCAATCATTTGATCAGAAAGAAAAAAGTCAACATACTCTCGCAAACCTGAAATAATACCTAAATGTGCTTTCTTAATATAGAAAAAAAGCGGACGAGAAACCGGATATTGTCCACTAGAAATCGTCTCAACTGTTGGCGCAAAACCGTTAATATCGGCAACTTTTAGTTTATCAGCATTATTTTGATAAAAAGACAAACCAAAAATACCAACCCCTGTTTTATTAGAAGTTAGACGCGCAAATGTTTCAGAATAATCACCATCAATATCAACCGCTTTTCCATCCTTACGTACCGCAATACAAGCAGTGTGTATCTCCTTATCATCCATTCCTAAAGACTTCATCACTTCAACTGCCCCACTCTCTTTACACCCCTTAGTAAGTAATTTTTCCTCAAAAACTTCACGTGTCCCATGCTTCTCCCCAGGAATATACGCTGCTATCGTCCAATCAGGAAGAGCACTATTGACTGCACTCCATTTCAAAACATTATTCGGTTGCAACTTTCCGTCTATAATAATTCGAGCAGCAAGGGCTTTATAAACATCTACTGGCTGTAATTTCCAATCAGGTCCCTTAATATCAGTTGCAAAAACAATGCCATCATACCCAATACGTATTTCCTCAACATCTTTTACACCAGCATCAAAACAAGACTGTAATTCACTCGGTTTCATTGCTCGCGAAGCATTAACAATATCAACAGTGTTCTCCCCAATACCACGGCAGAATTCCTTAATACCAGCTCCTGTTCCACCCGATTCGATAACAGGAACCTTAAAATGAGGATAAATTTCTCCAAATGTTTCAGCAACAATCTTTTGATAAGGTAAAACTGTAGATGAACCAGTAATCTGTATTTGATCGCGCGCATTGCCTCCATTTGCTGACAGCAGTAGCGCAAAAAACAATCCCACTCCAATTGATAATACTCTGTTCATCTATAAGCTCCCTAAAAATTGAGGATAAAGCCTCTTAATTTATATCATACGGTCATTCTAGTTCACATTTGCAACATAACAAATATAAAAAACAACATGGATCATTTTTTAAAACCATGTTTTTGTCCTCTGTCAAATAAATTCATTTGAACGCTTGAACTCAATAACATCCCAAAACAAATGAGCAACATCTGTACCGCAGAAGCGTTTAATTTCACGAATTCCCGTAGGAGACGTCACATTAATTTCTGTTATATAATCTCCAATCACATCAATCCCCACAAAAAGAAGACCTCGTTCCTTTAAAGCTGGACCAATGCGTTCACAAATCTCATAATCACGTTTTGTTAACTCAACATTTTCCGCGCGGCCTCCAACATGCATATTAGAGCGCACATCTGTTTCTGTCGGAATTCGATTAATAGCTCCAACAGGTGTACCATCAAGCAAAATAATCCTTTTATCTCCTTTTCGTACTGCCTCTAAATAGCGCTGAACAATAAAAGGTTCGTGATAAATTTCTGCAAACATTTCCAACAATGATGCTAAATTGCGATCATCTTGTTTTAAATAAAAAATACCAGCGCCCCCATTTCCATAAAGTGGTTTAACAATAATATCGCCAAATGTCTCTCTAAAAGCTGTTATTTCTTCAATATCTTTGGTAATTAATGTTTCTGGCATCAGATCAGAAAATTCAGTCACAAAAATTTTTTCTGGACTGTTGCGTACCCATGCCGGATCATTCACAACGAGTGTTTTAGGATGAATACGTTCTAACAAATGAGTCGTTGTGATATAATTGAGATCAAAAGGTGGATCTTGGCGTAAAAGAACCACATCCATATCTGTTAATTCCGTGCGAACAGGCTTTTCTAATTTATAGTGGCTTCCCTCTTTATCATGTACAATCAATGGCTCTAGTCGTGCAATCACACAACCATCATACAGAGATAAACGATCTGGTGTATAATGGAAGAGAGAGTGTCCACGTTCTTGTGCTGCTAAAGCGAGTGCAAATGTCGTATCTCCTTGAATCCGAACTGTTGAAATATGATCCATCTGAATGGCAATTTTCATAAATAAATCCTCCCTATCCTAAAAGCAGACTGGTCTAAGCATCATAAACTTAGTAAACAATAAAAGAACTATGACAAGAGAAAATTTATGACAAAAGAAACAGATACAAAATTAAACAACAAAGAAATCGAACGCTATGCACGCCACATCATTTTGCCTGAAATTGGTGGTGCAGGGCAACAAAAGCTAAAAACAGCACGTGTTCTTGTTGTGGGCGCTGGTGGTCTTGGTGCTCCTGTCTTAACCTATTTGGCTGCCGTAGGTGTTGGAACCCTTGGAATTGTCGATAACGACATCGTTTCACTTTCCAATTTACAACGCCAAGTTATTCATAAAACAAATGCAATAAACAAAAGCAAAACAGACAGTGCCGAAACCACTATAAAAGCAATAAATCCCCATGTTGTAGTTGAAAAACACACCCTACGCTTAGATAAAAGTAATGTGGATAAACTGCTCAATGCTTACCACATCATTGTTGATGGAAGTGATAATTTTACGACACGCTATCTTCTTGCTGATCACGCTGCCCAATGCAAAAAACCCTTAATAAGTGGTGCTGTAGAACGTTTTAATGGCTCATTAACCGTCCTTATGCCGTATAAAGACAATAATCCTCACTATCGCGATTTATTTCCCACCCCTCCAGCTCACGGGACTATCCCAACATGCGCTGAAACTGGAATAATCGGTGTTTTACCTGGCGTTATTGGGACCCTACAAGCAATGGAAGTTATTAAAATGATCACAAACATCGGAGAGCCATTAGTAGGAAAGATTCTTCTCTATAATGGATTATTAGCGCAATTTAATATTATTACTTATAAACGCTCAAATTATAAAGAAAATGCCGTAGCTCTTAAGAATCTTGGAGAATCATGATTATGTTCTCTCTTCCACTAATTTTTAGCACTCTCGCAATATGTATTAAAATACTAATATTTTATCGCAAGTCATCAAAACATTGTAACCAATGAAACCTATTAAATTTATCACAAATATGGAAAACCTTTTGTGAAAAAATAATTCTCTATAATGGATTATCAGCATAATTTCATGTCATCGTCTATAAATGGACAGAGACTCGTGGGAACGTAGCTGCTATCAGTATTCTTGTGTAAAAAATTTTCGACGTAGATAAAAATACAATCAGCAGAACTCTATTCAACTATTTTACTATTCACACATAAAAATTGTTTCACATGAAAGTGCTTACTTCAAACCATAACCTATAAATAAATAATCTAAGTCACATTTTAGTGATTGATACTATAGAAGGTCAATGATCTGTCCGTACATCTCTAACCTCAAGAGAAAACGTCTATTCATCAAGCATCATAAAATGCAGCTTAGGATTATTGCACGTATAAGAACAATCAATTGTCTCTGATACATGGAAATTGATGTAAAAGTACATGGGGATTGATGTGCATAGAAGGATTAAGATAAACCTCATGGAGAGCTTTAATTACATAATTATCGCATTCAGAAGCAGAAAGTTGCGGCTCATGAATTGATAATCCTTCAGCAATAATTTCACAGACAAGTATATGTAGAAAAAGTGAAGCAAACAAATCTTGAAAACCAATCTGCAGATGACAGCGTAAAGAGTGCATTTTTATAAAAGAGCTCTTTTTATAAAACCGTGAAACTAAAATTACAAAAAGTCAGACTTCTTTCTAAAATTAACATCTATGGTATAAGTTAATTTGGCTCGTTCGCTTTATTATTATCCATTGGTAAAGGAACAGGATGATCGGATAAACTGCGTAAATAAAGCAAAAGATCGGCACGATCTTGATCATTTTTAATTCCACGAAAAGACATAATGGTCCCAGGAAAAGCTTCACGTGGAGAATGTAAATAACGATCTAACGTTACAAAATCCCATTTTTGATCAGAATGAGCACGTAATGCCCGTGAATAAGCAAAACCTGCTGCTGATGCCAAAGGGCGGTTAACAATCTCCCAGAGGACTGGACCAACACGCCCTGCTTCATTGCGTCCAGATGTGTGGCATATGGCACATTGGCGAAAAACTTTACGGCCATTTTCAAAATTGCCTTGTTGAAGGCGGCTATTTAGTGATAGGGAAACATCAGGTGCTTTTTGTTTTTCTTGAAATATATCATTCTTGGCAACTGTATGATGATATTGGACTGATGTAGGATGATCGTAAATTATATTGCTGAGTGTGGAAATCCCCACAACAGCGACCAGCACACATAAACAAGCACAAATAAAATAAATAAATCTCCGGCGATTCATAAAAACTCAAATGTTCACGGTTTCATTACCATTTTTAGTCTAAGCTTTTTCTTTATAACACACAACATCATAAATGCATCACAGATGACATTTGGAATCTTACAATGGCTCTTAAACCAATTATTCTTATTCCTGCCCGTATAGGCTCAACCCGTCTTCCTCAAAAAGCTCTCGCTGAAATTGGCGGAAAACCGATGATTGTTCATGTCGCAGAACAAGCCAAAAAAGCTGGAATAGGACGTACAATCGTTGCAACAGATCATAATGATATCGCTAAAGCTGTTGCAGATTATGGACATGAATATATCATAACACGAGGTGATCATAAGTCTGGATCTGATCGTATTTATGAAGCTTTAATGCGCATTGATCCGGAACAACGTTATAATGCCATTTTAAATGTACAAGGTGACTTACCAACAATAATGCCTCGTGAAATCATTCGTGCGCTACGCCCTTTAGAAAATAGCTTTACTGATATTGCAACCTTGGGTGCCAAAATCATTGAAGAAAATGAAACAAGAGATCCCAATGTTGTCAAAATCATTGGTACACCGCTTTCTCAAAATCGCCTTCGTGCTCTTTATTTTACGCGCGCCACAGCACCCTATGGAGACGGTCCTCTTTATCACCATATTGGAATATACGCCTATAGGCGCGAAGCACTTGAGAAATTTGTATCATTCAAACCCTCACCACTTGAGAAACGTGAAAAACTTGAACAATTACGTGCATTAGAAAACAACATGCGTATTGATGTGGAAATAGTCGATACAATTCCCTTAGGTGTAGACACACAACATGATCTCGATAGAGTTTGTGAGATTTTAGCATGAAAATACTTAAAAAAACCAATAAAATTTCTTTCCAAGGAGAATACGGCGCTAATTCCCATATTGCTTGCTCCAATATGTTCCCCAATATGGATGCTGTTCCCTCTGCTACTTTCGAAGACGCCCTTAATTTAGTGGAAAGCGGGAAAGCTGATCTTGCTATGATCCCTATTGAAAATACCCTTGCGGGACGCGTTGCAGACATTCATCATCTTTTACCGCAGTCATCTCTTTATATTATTGATGAATATTTTTTACCTATCCATTTTCAACTCATGGTTTTACCCGGCGTTACACATGACGAAATTAAAACTGTCCACAGCCATACGCATGCCCTTGCACAATGCCGAAAAATCATACGAAACAACGGTTGGAAACCTGTTGTTTCTGCTGACACCGCTGGAGCTGCAAAATTTATTAAAAAAAATGCTAAACGTTCACAGGCTGCCTTAGCACCTTTAATCGCAGCAGAACTCTATGGACTTGATATTCTTGAAAGAGATGTTGAAGATAACCCTCATAATATTACCCGTTTTGTCATCCTTTCACGCTCCAAACGACATGTCCCCAAACCTCAAAATGGCGAAAAAATCATCACCAGTCTTCTTTTTCGAGTGCGCAATGTCCCCGCTGCTCTCTATAAAGCTATGGGAGGATTTGCAACGAATGGTATCAATATGACAAAATTAGAAAGCTATCAAATTGGTGGAAATTTCAATGCAACACAATTCTTTGTTGATATTGAAGGGCATCCTGAAGACCCGATGATGAAACTTGCCTTAGAAGAATTATCTTTCTTTTCTGCAGAACTGCGTATTATCGGTACTTATCCAGCACAAAACGATCGAACATCGTATATATAAAAGCAATTAGGCTGCTATCATTCTTTGCTGATATCAAAGAGCATCGTAAAAATTTCATAATGCAACGTATCTTGAAAGAGCTCGGTTTTTTTCTACTCAACACCCTTCATAAACACTGAAGAAGAAAAAACGGCTCATAAAAGAATATATAAATTATTTCCATAATATTTTTTCACAAATTATATCATGATAAAAAGCACTTCAACTTGTATAAAAACCAGTGTAAAAAAACACAGTAACCAAAAATAAAAACGCTTGTACCATCTATTTCCCTTTATATATTCAAAGAGAGCTTCTTGAGAAAAGTCATTTCCTCTGACAATATTCCAATAAAGATAACGAACTTCTAAATTAGCTCTCAAAACAATTCAAATTATTATACATAATAGAGCATTCAAATCTCTTAGATTAATGTCATTCTAAACATGGTTTAAAGCTAGAAAATGCAACTTAGCCCTGATTTTAGCGTTAAGTTTGAGCTTTTATCTTTATAAAAATTGATTTATGATTCACCTCACTTTAGAAAAAGGAGAGGATAATGAAAAAAATCTTCATGCAAGGATTATTAGCCGCAAATATTCTCGCCTACTCTAGTGGTGCGTTTGCTGGCTTTGGTGAGAGAAAATGGAATTTTGGGCTGGATGAAAGTGTTGTGATCATCCCATCCGATACAATCCATCAAGGAGCTGAATACTCTTGTAGTATCTTTGAACCAAAGAAAGTATCCTTTACTTTATCGTACTCTACCCCTTCTGATTTAAACAAATTGAGAATTGCTGTTGATGATGAAAAGAAAATAACCCATGATAAAGAAAAGAAGATCTTTATCCTAAAAAATATAAAATCTCTTCATATAAGTTTTCCTTCGTCAGGACATTATATTTTTAAAAATATTACGAAGAAAAAAGTTGTTGGAACAAATTGTGACACAGGAGATTATGATTAACAATATTTCTATAACATCTAAATTTTAGTAGATTTATTTTTTTTCAGTTATTTTTTTCAAAATACAGCATAATGAGCCATTAAAACTTATCGCTGAAGAGGTGTTTTTATCCTAATATGGCAAACCTTAAGTTGCTCATAAGGTTAGATATTAAGGAACTTTTACGAAAACTAAAAGACTAAATTTAAATTGTTCTGTATTTTCTACTATCAGAGCTATTTTTTTAATAAGAATATGCTTCTCTCTTCGCAACTGCTTCATTTTAAGTGATATAAAGCACATCGTACCCAAATCACTTAGATAAACGGAAAAGTAAAATTTGCTCTACAGATGCATTCCTCACTGCACTTTAAGTCATACTCATTCAGCTTTTTATAAAAATTATCTCGCTTTTCCCTCCTTATTAAAGAATATATTATTTGAAACTATAAAATGTCGCTTACTATCGAATAAGAACCATTTTTATGCTTATAAAATCAGTATCCCCTTATTTCTATAGCGTTGAATGTTGCATCTTCTCTTGTATGAGTACAGCCCCTTAAAAAATATATGAAATCTTTTCTCAAATAATGAAACTTCATATATTGACCCACCTTGTGATGAACATCAATGTTTTTTAATTAAAAGAACAAGCACGCAAAAAAAGAGCGATAACATCTATTCAGTATTTATATATTTATATTATGTTAAAAGAAAAAATATTACATATTTTATATTCTCATTCACTATAGAAATGAGGTGGTACTCTTATAAGATACTGGCTTATCATTATACGACTTTGATTTTCTTATACTGAATTAAAACCACGAATAAAGTAAGATCCTCCCATCTTAAATCTCATATTAAATCCATTAAAATCGTTTCTTTGAAAGTTACAAATGGGATTGGTGTGTGAGTAAAAACGATTAAAAAAAGGAATAAAAATGCTTCTTATAAAGCCTCTCAAGTACAAGGGATCGCAACATTGGGAGTTGTTAAATAGCATGAGGGCTAAAATTTATACTTTGTATTAAGCATAAAGAGGGTAGCGCAACTATAGATTTATAACTCAAGGGAAGCATGTATACTATTTATGAGTGGCGTTTGAAATATAGTTAAGAGTATTGAGCAATCGCTCTTTAAAAAGCCTATGAATGTACAACATTAAATATATTCTGTTTGGGATGTTCTGTTTTGTGTGAGATGAGAAACACCATTAAAGCAATATTTTATAATTCTTTAAATAGCACTCTTCCCCCTGACTTTCGAATGTTAGCCAATTACATGATCTATCTGCTTTATTTGCTTCTTTGACTATTGTAAATTTTTGATGATTCAATTTCGTAGTTTTAGAACAGATGTATCTATCCTAAAACTCTTACATGTTTCAGCGAATGAGAATAATTATACATTCAGACTATCTTAAGCGAAAAAATATTTTCATACCAAATAAATATGAAGAGCTACTGCTATAAAAACTGGTAAATCCACAATCTCTTTGTTGTTTATATGTCAATAAATTAAACGCAAAGGAAAATTCTTCGTCGTTCTTAGGATATTTTTCGTTTCTGATCTTGATTTTTCATTCCAAATCGACAATATGAGCTTGGGAGGTTGGTGGTGGACGAACTACTCGCCAACTGGGTCAGGTCTGGAAAGAAGCAGCCCCAACGAGTTCTGGTACGGGTCATCGTTCCAACCTCCTATTTTGCTGAAGAAATTATTTTTTATGCTGTCTTTTAGCGAGGTATTTTTAATCTTCAGAGCAGCATTTGTATGCAGCAAATAAAGGGGTTTTGTTATTTTTAAACAAATTGTCCCATAAATAATTTGATTAAGAAAAAATCCTTTTATATGAGACTACAGTATTGATCTATGCTTTTGTATTATCAAAATGTACGCATAAAGAACTTCGAAGTTGGAAATACTCATGGAAAATTTACCGGTAGAAACAGCCTATCGTGTTCTTGCTCGTAAATATCGACCAAAAAACTTCTCTGACCTCATTGGTCAGGAAGCTATGGTGCGTACTCTCACCAACGCCTTTGAAAAAGGTCGTATTGCACAAGCGTGGATGTTAACAGGGATTCGTGGCGTAGGTAAAACCACAACAGCACGTATTTTGGCACGTGCGCTTAATTATAAAACAAAAGATATTGATCAACCAACAACCGTATTGGACTCTCTTGGAGAACATTGCACACAAATTATCGAAGGACGCCATATTGATGTTATAGAAATGGATGCCGCTTCTCATACGGGCATTGATGATATTCGTGAAATTATTGAACAAATACGCTATCGTCCTGTTTCTGCACGCTATAAGGTTTATATTATAGATGAAGTACATATGCTCTCAACACAAGCCTTTAATGGTTTATTGAAAACTCTTGAAGAACCACCGTCCCATGTGAAATTTATTTTTGCCACAACAGAAATTCGCAAAGTTCCTATTACAATTCTTTCGCGTTGCCAACGTTTTGATTTGCGACGTATTGAATCAAAAGCTTTGAGTGCACATTTGCGTCAAATTGCGAAATATGAAAAGGTAGAAGTAGAAGATCAAGCACTCTCTATGATTGCCCGTGCTGCAGAAGGATCAGCACGTGATGCATTATCCATTTTTGATCAAGCAATCGCCCATAGCAATGGCAATGTTAATGCTATTGCGGTGCGTACAATGTTAGGATTAGCGGATCAAGCACGTATCATTGATCTTTTTGAATTTATTATGAAGGGCGATGTTGTCAATGCGTTACATGAATTACGCAGTCAATATGAAGCAGGTGCTGATCCTCTTACTATATTGACAGAACTAGCCGATTTTAATCATCTGGTCACACGTTTACGTTTTACACCAGAAATAGTGGAAGATTTCTCTCTAACTGAAGAACAACGTTTAAGAAGTTTAGACTTTTCAAAAAAACTTTCCGTTCCTATTTTATCCCGAAACTGGCAAATGTTACTCAAAGGTTTACAGGAAGTTAATCAAACTGCACGTCCTCTTCAAGCCGCTGAAATGCTTTTAATTCGTCTTGCTCACACGGCTGACTTACCAACTCTTGATGAGGCTTTAAAAAAGCTTACGCAAGAAAAAACGCCTCTCACACTGGTTAAAAACTCTTCTCATCAAGAATCTACAAATGCAAATAATATAACAAAAGAAACAATGGTCGGAGCCCATGCTTCCTCGAGCGTTTCAAATACATTACCCGATCAATCAGATTTAAAAAGCTCTTTGAAAAACCAATTAGATCATTCCTTACAACCGGAAAATTTAGTTAAAAATCAAAACTATGACAAAATCAACGCCCAAGAAGTAACAGAAATTCTAGAAACTTCTCCATCTACTGATCTTTCTGAAAAGATTGTAAATTTATCGCATTCTGTCACGCAAACAACAGAAAAGATTACTGAACCTAAAACTCTCGTGATTAATTCTTTGCACGATATTGTTCAATTAGCCGAACAGCATAATGACACTCCTTTCAAACTCCTTATTAAAGAATTTGTTCATCCTGTTTCTTTTGAAGCTGGGCATATTACCTTAAGACTTTCTGAAAATACCCCACAATTTCTTGCTCATGATATAGAAAAAAAGATATCTCAATGGACAGAAAAACGCTGGACAATAACTTTTGTTAATGAAGGAGGTGGCCCAACCTTACAGGAGGAAAGTATAGCGATTCAAAAGACTCTTTTTTCTAATGCAGAAACAGATCCTGATATTGCGAAAATCCTCAATCATTTCCCAGAAGCAAAAATTGTCGATATTCGACTCAATAAAGAAGAAAATGATCTTGATTTACTCTCCAATACCTTTAAAAATGCTGATATTTTTAAAAATAAAAATGATATCAATGATGAATAAGGATACCTATTCCTATGCGTGAAATGATGAGCATGATGAAAAAAGCCAAAGAAATGCAAGAAAAAATGCAGAAGATTCAGGAGGAAATAGCTAATCTGCAAGCTGTGGGCACTGCAGGGGGTGGTCTCGTCAATATCACTTTAAGTGGCAAAAATATTATAACAGCAATTCAAATTGATCCTTCATTACTCAAACCTGAGGAAGGTGAAATTCTTGAAGATCTCATTATGGCAGCTTATAATGAAGCAAGAACAAAAATCGAAGTTGCAATAGAAGAAAAAACCAAAAGTATAACGGCAGGGCTACCACTCCCATCAGGTTTCAAGCTTCCATTTTAATGAAACGGTTTTTTCCCGTGAGACAAAAATATGTCTAAATACATTGCAGGACCTGAGATTGAACGTCTCATTCAGATTTTATCACGGTTACCAGGTCTTGGTCCACGTTCAGCGCGTCGTGCTGCGCTTCATCTTATCAAAAAAAAGGAGACATTGCTGGAGCCTTTGGGAGCGGCTATACAAGCAGCTATCGAAAAAGTCGGTATTTGTTCTGTTTGTGGAAATGTCGATACCATTGATCCTTGTTCAATTTGTACAGATTTGCGCCGCGATGATACAACAATCATCGTTGTTGAGGATATTGCTGATCTGTGGGCCCTTGAGCGCGCAAAAACTTTAGCCGCACGTTATCATGTGTTGGGTGGACGACTCTCCCCCTTAGATGGAATAGGTCCTGACGAACTCAACATTGCCACCTTAATACAGCGTGTTGTACAAAACCCTATTACGGAGATTATTCTTGCTGTCAATGCGACTGTCGAAGGTCAAACAACTGCTCACTATATCACTGATCAGCTTTCTAATTTTCCAGTTAAAATTACGCGACTTGCTCATGGTGTTCCTGTAGGAGGTGAGCTTGATTATCTTGATGATGGAACTTTAGCAGCAGCTGTACAAGCAAGAACAAATCTTTAAAACTTTTTCTTCTTAACCTTTAGCTCTTTAATGACGGGGGAATATTAAAATGATCAAGAAAAATCTCTCACTTTTAAACGACTTTGGTCCTGGTATTTTAGTATGTTTACTCATATCAGCCTTAGCTTATGGCTTAGAAGTTGTAGAAAAACAGTTTTTCACGGAAGCGTGGCTTGAAAGCCTTGTTTTGGCAATTCTTCTAGGATCAATTATCCGTAGTTGTTTTTCTTTGCCAACATATTTTCAAAAAGGTATCACCTTTTGTGCAAAAACACTTCTCGAAATTGCTATCGTTCTTCTAGGAGCAAGCATTAGCATTAACGCAGTCCTTTCAGCTGGCTGGAATTTGCTTGCTAGTATCATATTCGTGATATTCGTAACGATTATCCTGAGCTTTGCCATCGGCCGACTTTTCGGGCTTTCTACACATTTGGCAATGCTGGTCGCTTGTGGGAATGCTATTTGTGGCAATTCAGCTATTGTCGCCGTTGCACCTGTTATAAAAGCAAAACATGACGATGTAGCCGCGTCAATTGCCTTCACTGCTCTTTTAGGAATTCTTATTATTTTATTTCTACCCTTTTTACATCCATCTCTGAATTTGTCATTTAGCCAATATGGTGTGCTTGCTGGCATGGTTGTGTATGCTGTACCACAGGTTTTAGCAGCAACAGCACCTATCTCTTTTCTAAGTGTTCAAATTGCAACAATTGTCAAATTAGTACGGGTTCTCATGTTAGGCCCTGTTATTTTTACTCTATCAATCATTTATCGCCGATCAGCAGAAACACGCTTGCGTTTACATACCCTCGTCCCATGGTTTATCATTGGCTTTATTATCATGATGCTTGTTCGCTCAAGTGGTCTTATCCCTGAAAAGGCTATCAATCCCATCAAATTTATTGCCCAGTTGTTTACTGTTATCTCAATGGCTGCACTAGGATTAGGTGTTGATATCCGATCACTAAAAAAAGCAGGATGGCGCGTCATTTTGGCTTCAACCTGCTCCATAATTATTCTCGGTATTTGTAGCCTTATTATGATACAATTGAATGATTTAAATCATATAACATTTTAAAATGTGCATTGATTATTATTTTTCAACGTAGTATGCAATCAACCCAAAGTCCTCATTATTATTAAAATCAGTTCTTTCATAAACCAGAAAAAGTTCTAAAATATTGCTCATTATTCTATACAAAAAATTGAAAGAGCTGATATTTAAGTGAAAACTGTCAATTTTGCTTTTCAGTCCATAATGATTTGCAACGGGGTAGTATCAAAATACGTAACTCATACAAAACAATACCATTTCTTTCATCTGCTCTCATTACGCTGAGGTTTTTATACAAAGACTGATAAAATATATTCTTATTTGGAAAAAATGTGAGGTCATGACTTTTCCTCTTTTAAATTACTTTTACTTACTATGTGATACAAGTGGCATCAACGTACTATTTGATAGCTTAAAAGTTGTGACAACCCTTACATTTAAATGATTCGTGAAAGGAGTTTTGATTCATACGCTAACTCCGCTTGTAATATACAAGCTAATAAATTTAATTGTTTCACCATAAGTAAATTTAAAATAAGAGAATCTTACAATACTCAAGGTACTCATTCAAAAAGTGAAATAATAAGGATTAAATTAACATCTCGTTCTATCTCATAAAAAGATATTGTTGCTTATTGGCACTAGTAACTTTCTTACAAATGAAATATACGATAATGAAAAGATTAAAAATACAGCAGGACTTTTATTTATCGTTTTATTCAACTAAAATATTTTTATGCTTATCCTTGCTATAGATACTGCTTCAATTTATTGTGCTGTTGCGCTTATTCGTCATAAAT
This sequence comes from Bartonella sp. CL266QHHD, assembly GCF_042195355.1. Classification (NCBI taxonomy): domain Bacteria; kingdom Pseudomonadati; phylum Pseudomonadota; class Alphaproteobacteria; order Hyphomicrobiales; family Bartonellaceae; genus Bartonella; species Bartonella sp. CL266QHHD. The sequence continues at coordinate 89,738 of NZ_JBHIOD010000068.1, read as the reverse complement.
CTGTTATTGCGCGTATCAATGAACGCATGAACAAAGGACATGCCGAAAAAATTATTGGGCAGATTACACAAATAATGAAACAAGCCAATATGACGCTTGATCAAGTTGAGCGTATTGCTGTCAATATTGGACCTGGATCATTTACTGGTGTACGTGTCGGTGTTGCAACAGCACGCGCTTTGGCATTAGCACTTGAAATACCAGCTGTTGGAGTGAGTGCTCTTGAAGCGTTAGCAGCACAAGTCATAAACAGTAAAAGTACAGTATCGGCAATTACTGTTGTCATTGAAGCAGGGAGAGGAATGTTCTACCATCAAAATTTTCATAATGATCTCACACCTTTGGGAGAGCCGGGATTAAAAACAATTGAAAATATCCTCGAAAATTTGCCCAAAAAAACCCGACTGACTGGCCCAGCTGCTGATGTCGTTATGGAACATATTAAAAACCATAAAATACACGAAAAAATTGTCCTAGAAAAAATCCCCTGCGAAGCGGCCGATATTGTAAACTATGCTTATCTTGCTGCAAACAAACAATCAAAAAATTCGCCTCGCCCACTCTATCTACGCAGCGCTGATGCAAAACAACAAACCAATTTTGCTTTGCCACAAAAAAAATAATGCCCAAATTTTCATTGACAAAAAAGATTTTTGGAATTGCTCCGCTACAAGTTAATGATAGTGCTTCTCTTCATCAAATTCATCAACATTGTTTTACCCCTTCTTGGGAAAAACAAGCTTTTGATAATTTCTTAACAGATCACTCTATCTTCGGATACAAAGTTTTTCTCATTGATCGCTCTGATCAAATTTTAGGCTTTTGCCTATGCCGTCTCATCCTTGATGAAGCAGAAATCATCACAATTGCTGTTCATCCTCATTATCGTCAACAAGGAATTGGTACCTTTCTTATCGATCGTACAGTTCACCATCTTCACGACAAGGGCGCTATAAAATTATTCTTGGAAGTAGAAGCCACAAATCTTTCTGCTTTGAACCTTTATCAACGCTTTGAATTTCAAAAAATTTCTGAACGTCTTGCCTACTACGCGTCAAAAAATGGTCGTGGTGATGCAATTATCATGCAAAAAACTTTTAAGCAAATAGATTGAGATTTGTGTAAAAAACATTTACACATGCGCTATGAATAAAGTAAATCCTAAAAATACCCCTCCTGTTGCTCCTAAAAAGGTTTTTATCAAAACCTATGGATGTCAAATGAATGTTTATGATAGCCAACGGATGACTGATAGCCTCAGTTCGCAAGGCTATGTGACAACACAAATTCCCAATGATGCCGATCTTATTCTTGTTAATACCTGTCATATTCGTGAAAAAGCAGCAGAAAAACTTTATTCTGATCTTGGTCGTTTGCGCGTTATGCGTCAAGAGCGCACACCTGATAAACCCCTGATGGTTGGTGTAACAGGTTGTGTTGCACAAGCTGAGGGAAGTGAAATCTTGCGCCGTGCTCCAACAGTGGATCTTGTTATTGGTCCGCAAATGTATCATCGCTTGCCAGAATTGTTAGAAAAAGCAAAACAAGGAAAAAAAATTATCGAAACAGACTATGCTGTTGAAGATAAATTTGCTCATTTGCCGCCCCATAATAAACATGCGGTAAGAAAACGAGGTGTTAGCGCATTTTTAACAGTACAGGAAGGTTGCGATAAATTTTGCACTTTTTGTGTTGTTCCTTACACACGCGGTGCTGAAATATCACGGTCTGTCGAGCAAATTACCGAGGAAGCCCGCCAACTCATCGAAGCGGGTGTCAAAGAAATTACGCTGCTTGGACAAAATGTCAATGGTTGGCATGGACAAAGTGCTGATGGCAAAACTTGGCGTCTTGGCGATCTTCTTTATCATCTTGCAAAACTCAATGGTTTAAAGCGTTTGCGTTACACAACCAGCCACCCACGTGATATGGATGATAGCCTTATTGCCGCGCATCGAGATCTTGATATGTTAATGCCTTACCTCCATCTTCCTGTTCAATCAGGTTCAGATCGCATCTTAAAAGCCATGAATAGACAACACAAAAGCTCTCATTATCTTCATCTTATCGAAAAAATTCGAAACGCACGGCCAGATATTGCCTTTTCAGGCGATTTTATTGTAGGGTTTCCAGGAGAAACAGATGAAGACTTTGAAGAAACCATTAAACTTATTCAACAAGTACAGTACAGTTCAGCTTATTCTTTTAAATATTCCCCCCGTCCTGGAACAGTGGGAGCCACAATGAAAAATCATGTTGATGAATCTGTAAAAGATTCCCGACTTCAACATTTACAAGCCCTTCTCCTTGAGCAACAAAATGCGTTTTTGCGTTCTAAAATTGATCAAAAAACGAACGTTCTCATCGAAAAACCTGGACGTCACTCAGGGCAAATGGTAGGGCGTTCCCCTTGGCTTTTACCTGTTGTTGTCGATACAGAAGCCTCTACAGGTAGCGTGATAGAAATTCATATTAAAAATGCCAGCTCAAACAGTTTTGTTGGTGAAGTGACAAATAGATAAACATGCCTCTAACACCTTGTTCAAAAATAAATATTTTTGAAAACTCTTTTATTTTAAAAGAAAATGATTACATCTAAAGCGTGCACTTTTTGTAAAAATTGTCTTTTATAAAGTTTACTTAACAAAATGTGCAATATTTATGTAGATATGGAGAATAGGCTGAAAGCTTCAACCGAAAAAATAAAGCGTATTAAAGAAAAAGTAAATATGTCCCTTGAAAAGGCTGATACCTTGAAACAAACAAGCGCTTCAGATGTGAGCCAAGTTGTTTTGATTTTCGAAAATAATAAATATGCAAAAGCAGTTTTTGGTAAATTTGACGAAAATCTCGCTTATATCGAAAAAAAACTCGAACTTAGTATTCATCCGCGTGGTAATGAAGTCTTAATCCGTGGAAATATTTCTGTTATAAAACATGCGCAATATGTATTGCAGCAGCTTTATGAACGTGCCAAAACACATCAAGAGCTCACTTTATCAGATATAAAAGGAGCGATTGCTATGGTAAATATACCAAAGAAGCAGAAAGAAGACACAATAACACACAAATCTGCAACGAAACGTATACCAGCACGGTTGAGTACCCATAAAAAAATAATTCATGCAAGAACTCCAACACAAGACGCTTACATAAGCGCTATGGAGCATACTGAACTTGTGTTTGGTGTAGGACCAGCAGGAACAGGAAAAACGTATCTTGCTGTTGCTCATGCTGCAATGCTTCTAGAACGTGGTATCATTGAGCGAATTATTCTCTCACGTCCAGCTGTTGAAGCTGGAGAACATCTTGGTTTTCTTCCCGGTGATCTCAAAGAAAAAGTCGACCCATATTTACGACCACTTTATGATGCTCTTTATGATATGATGCCCGCTGAAAAAATAGAACGCATTTTAGCTTCTGGTGTCATAGAAATTGCTCCTCTCGCCTTTATGCGCGGACGAACACTTGCCCATGCTGCTGTTATTCTTGATGAGGCACAAAATACTACCCCCATGCAAATGAAGATGTTCCTCACACGTCTTGGAGAAGGAACGCGTATGATTGTTACCGGTGACGTAAGCCAAATTGATTTGCCTACAGGGCAAAAATCAGGTCTCATTGAAGCAATTCGCATTCTTTCAAATGTAGAAAATATTGCAATTGTGCATTTTGATGAAAAAGATGTTGTACGCCACCCACTTGTTGCTGCTATCGTTCGTGCTTATGATCGTGATTCCGAAATACAAAATAAAAAAAAATCATTCGCATGCGATGCATTAAAAAATGAATTTGATTCGTCATGATTATTATTGATATAATGATTAAAAGCGCAGGGTGGAATGATGAGAAAATGCTTTATAATATCACTGAAAAAGCATTAATGGCGACTATGCATCATGTTTCATTGGAAAATGTTGTAAGCGAGATTAGCCTGCTTTTTACGGATGATGAACATATGGCACAAATCAATGCACAATGGCGCAACAAAAACAAATCCACTAATGTATTATCCTTTCCTGCTTTTCCACTTAAAGCTGGAAATCAACCTGGTCCCATGCTCGGTGATATTATTATTGCCCGAGAAACTGTTGTTTTCGAAGCAGAGAACGAAGGAAAAACATTTCAAGATCATTTAACGCATATGATTGTTCATGGTATCTTACATCTGCTTGGTTATGACCATGAAACTGATGATGAAGCATATAAAATGGAAAAGCTCGAAAGAGAAATTCTTCAAAAGCTTTCCATAAAAGATCCTTACGCATAATTGTCTATCAATGATAAAATTTAACTTTTAAAATCAATATTACCAGCATACCATTTAAAGCCTCTTATTTATCTGTTATAAAAAGAAAGTCTAAAAGATTTCAAAACCATGGCAAACAAAATAAATGCACAAAATAATAGTCAAGCATCTTCTAATAATGAAAAAGACCCCTCTCAACAGACGAATCATACAGAGAAATATTCCCTGATGAATCATTTATTTTCATTCTTACGGGGTCGTAATTGTGCATCTACGTCACTGCGCGATGATCTTACCGTTGCACTCACGACTAACAATGAAAAAGATACCGCCCTCTTCTCACCTGAAGAACGTACTATGCTGCATAACATTTTACGCTTACGTGAAGCACGCGTGGATGATGTTATGATACCTCGTTCTGAAATCGAAGCATTAGAAATAAACACCTCTCTTGGAGAAACCCTTCAATGTTTTGCAAAAATTGGTCATTCTCGTATACCCGTTTATGCTGAAACTTTAGATGATCCGCGCGGCATGATCCATATCCGCGATATTCTTAACTACATCACTCGCTTTATTATCAACCCAACAAAAACCGAACAAAAATCCGATTTGCTTCAATTAAACCATACAGACTTGCATACTCCAATCGGTGAATTGGATTTGATCCGAACAGTTCTCTTTGTTCCCAGTTCTATGCTTGCGAGCAAATTATTAACACGGATGCAAACTACACGAACTCAAATGGCTTTAGTTATTGATGAACATGGAGGAACAGATGGTCTCGTTTCAATGGAAGATATTGTTGAGTTAGTCGTTGGGGATATCGAAGATGAACATGATAATGTCGACAATGCTATCGTACGTGAACCAAATAATAAATGGCTCGTTGATGCAAGAACTGAACTAGAAGATGTGGAGAAAGCTCTTGGTCCTGATTTTATCGTAGGGGAATATGGTGATGAAGTTGATACTATTGGTGGTTTGATCGTCTCCATTCTTGATCGCATTCCTGCTAAAGGTGAAATTGTCGAAGCTGTACCTGGCTATAGATTTCGTATTTTAGAAGCTGATAAACGCCGGATTAAACGATTGCGCATTTTTCGCATTCCCAAAAATGAGAATCTTGAGAACAATGCCATCCCTAAAGAATAGTCCAGCGTTTTTAAACAATTTCATCGTTTTTTTGTTCTCTGTTACAGGCTGGAAGCGCCAAGCATGGATATTTCTGTGTGGTGCTCTTACTTCTTTTGCACTTCCACCCTTTTATTTAACACCTCTTTGCTTTTTAACTTTCCCTCTCTTTATTGTTTTACTTGACTCAATACGGGCCACCAAAAACAATAAAAAACATTTTTTTACTTACGCTTTAAGCTGTGGAACCTTTGGTTTTAGTTATTTTATTTGCGGCCTTTGGTGGCTATGCAATGCTTTGTTAACAGATCCAGATTCTTTTGGTTGGGCAGTCCCATTAGCCATTTTATTCCCTCCACTCTACCTTTCTCTTTATTGGTTTTTTTCTGGTTTCATTGTCGGTTTATTATGGACAAAAGGAATAGCACGCTTTTTTGTTTTAGCCTTTGCATTAGGATTATCCGAGTGGTTGCGTGCGTTTTTATTCACAGGATTTCCATGGAATTCTCTTGGCTATACAGCCATGCCAACCCCAATGTTCATGCAATCTGATGCAATCGTAGGACTTTACGGAATGAATATTCTTGCTGTATTAGCCTACAGTTTGCCAACTGTTTTATTAACGAATGAAAAAAAGAAAGTGGCACTTTCTCTTTGCTTATCACTTATATTCATTCACTGTGGTTTTGGGTTTTATCGTCTTCATACTATAGAAAACACAGCTGAAGATCAAAAAAGTGCTTATTGGGTGCGTATTGTTCAACCGTCCATCCAACAAAATATAAAATTGCGTGATAATACACGAGAAGCTATGTTGGAAGCGCATATGAAGCTAAGTGCAACACCAACAACCGATCAAAATTCAGAACCCGATTTTATCGTATGGCCGGAAGCTTCCGTTCCTTACCTTCTTTATGATAACTCATCTATCACAATGCGCATTGCCTCTCTTTTAAAACCTAAACAATGGGCTATTATCGGAGCAATACGCGCCAGCAATGATCTACCTCATTCCCAAACACAATATTTTAATACAATTGCAGTCATTAATGCTCAAGGTAATATTTTAAATACCTCTGATAAACTTCATTTGGTTCCTTTTGGTGAGTATCTTCCTTATCAGAATTTATTGAAAAAAATTGGATTGCGTACCCTTGCCGATAATATTGGTGGATATAGTACTGCAAGTGTGCGCAAAATTGTTACAATGCCAAACGGATTTTCTTATCTACCCTTAATTTGTTATGAAGCAATATTTCCCCATGAAATGACTTTTCAAGGCTCCCCGCCTCAAGCAATTATTAATATTACAAATGATGCATGGTTTGGTGTAACACCTGGACCCTATCAACATCTTCAACAAGCACAGCTTCGTGCCGTTGAACTGGGAATCCCCCTCATACGGGCAGCTAATAATGGCATATCAGCTGTTATTGATTCTTATGGACGAATCGTTGTAGCTCTTCGACAAAATGCTGTGGGCATTATTGATTCACAAGTTCCATCATCCATTACCCCTATAGGAAGCAATGAATACAGAACTTTCTCTACTTTTATCTTATTCATCCTTATGCTATTGTGTCGTGTTGGTTTTGGTTCTACAAAACAGCTTAAATGATTCAAGTGCCCTTTGTACGGCATTATGTTGCGTGTACCAGTAGTATTGGGAAAAAATATTACATATTGTTTTAATTATATGATAAATCAGCTTCGCATAAATATGATGTTGATTTAGAAGAAAAGTGCTGGAAATAAAGAGTTGCATTATGACCGAAACTAGAAAAAAACCTGACCCTATAGATATCTATGTTGGAACTCGTATCCGTTTACGTCGTAATATTTTAGGACTCACTCAAGAGAAACTAGGTGAAAAATTAGGAATTACTTTTCAGCAAATCCAAAAATATGAAAAAGGAACAAACCGTATTGGTGCCAGTCGTCTTCAAGCGATAGCAGAAATTATGGATGTTCCTGTTTCTTACTTTTTTGATAAAGGTATTACCTCCCAACAAGTAGAGGGTTTTGCCGAAAGTGATCACAATTTTATAGACTTTTGTTCTAGCAGCGAAGGGATTCAGCTCATGCGCGCTTTTACAAATATATCTGATGCTAAAGTGCGTCGAAAAATTATTGACTTGGCAAAAGCACTTTCTGAGGAAGATGTGACAAATAAGTTATAAATTAAAATTATATCTTTTCTCTTTTATTCATATAAATTTGCATTGACGATTTGCTACAGAATTAGCAAATGGTAGCGACTTTAGTAAGCAATTAATTAAATCGTTGGTTTTCTTTTTTGAAGGAGTTCCTATGCCGCATCAAGATTATCTTTTTACGAGCGAATCGGTATCGGAAGGACATCCTGATAAAATTTGTGATCGTATTTCCGATGAAATCGTTGATATGATCTATAAAGAAGCTGAAAAGACTGGTACTGATCCATGGTTAGTACGCGTTGCCTGTGAAACGCTCGTCAGTGTCAACCGTGTTGTTATCGCTGGTGAAGTACGTGTTCCCGATACGCTATTAAAAAAAGATAAAAATAAAGAATTCATCTACGATGAAACTAGCTTTCCACTCATTAATCCTACACGTTTTCGTACAGCAGCGCGCCGTGCTATTCGTACCATTGGCTATGAACAAGCAGGATTCCATTGGAAAACTGTTAAAATTGATGTTCTTTTGCGCCCCCAATCAGCTGATATAGCAAGAGGGGTTGATAATGCTACGGATCGGCACGGTGAAGAAGGAGCAGGTGATCAAGGCATCATGTTTGGATATGCTTGCCGTGAAACACCTGATCTCATGCCTGCACCAATTTATTATGCGCATAAAATTCTCAAACTTCTTGCCGCAGCCCGACATAAAGGAGAGGGAGAAACTGGAAAATTAGGACCAGATGCTAAAAGCCAAATAACCATACGCTATAAAAATGGAAAACCAATAGAGGTCACATCCATCGTTCTTTCAACGCAGCACCTTGATGAAAGCTGGGATTCCAATAAAGTACGTACAGTGGTTGAGCCTTACATTCGCCAAGCTTTACATGACATTCCCATTGCAGCTCAATGCAGTTGGTATATTAACCCAACAGGAAAATTTGTTATTGGAGGCCCTCAAAGCGATGCCGGATTAACGGGACGCAAAATTATTGTGGATACTTACGGAGGTGCAGCACCCCATGGAGGCGGTGCTTTTTCAGGAAAAGATACAACAAAAGTTGATCGTTCTGCTGCCTATGCGGCACGCTATCTGGCTAAGAATATTGTTGCTGCTCATTTAGCAGAGAGATGCACCATTCAACTCTCCTATGCAATTGGTATTGCACAACCTTTATCTATTTATCTTAATCTTCATGGAACAGGAAAAGTCGATGAAAAAGTTATTGAAGCAGCCATCCGCAAAATAATGGACCTTTCACCTACCGGCATTCGAAAACATCTTGACCTCAATAAACCTATTTATGCAAAAACAGCTGCCTATGGTCACTTTGGTCGTAAACCAAAAAACGATGGTTCGTTTTCATGGGAAAAAACTGATCTCGTGAAAACGCTTCAAACAATGATCCAAATCCCATGATTAAACATAATATACGTAAGAGTGAAGCATTTTTTGGACGCCGACAAGGAAAACAACTTCGAAACAGTCAGCTTACACGTATAAAAATGCTTCTCCCCAATTTTAATATTGATTTAAATGTTCCTCCTCCTTCAAACCTTACATCCTTATTTTCAAGCAAAGTAAGAGAAATTCGACTTGAAATCGGCTTTGGTGGAGGTGAACATTTACTTCATGAAATGGAATATTTTCCAAAAACTGGTTTTATCGGCGTCGAGCCCTTTATCAATGGCATGGCAAAAATATTGTTGTCTCTTGAACAGCATCAAAACCATCAAAATCGTCTTCGCCTCTATAATGATGATGCTACACGCCTCCTTGATTGGCTCCCTGATAACTCGCTTGATGGAATAGACCTCTTCTATCCTGATCCTTGGCCGAAAAAGAAACACTGGAAACGACGTTTCATCAACATAAAAAATCTTAACCGTTTTGCTCGTGTTCTTAAAATAGGGAAATTTTTTCGCTTTGCTAGCGATATAGACAGTTATGTAAACTGGACTTTGTACCATTGTGCACAACATGATCACTTTGAATGGAAAGCAGAAAGCCCTCAAGACTGGAAACTCCCTTATCCACTATGGAGTGGAACCCGCTATGAAGCAAAAGCTTTACGCGAAGGACGAACGCCTGCCTATCTTACCTTTATCAAGAAATAAATGATCAAGCGCTTTTCTCATAAACAACTTGAAAAATTTTGAATTTAAGAGTATCAATAGTTAAATTCTTGGTCTTATGATGAAGAGTGGGCCGTTGGACCCGCTCTTTTTTAATATCATAAAACTGATGAAAACAACTTGGATAAAATGTATGAACGAAGCTGAAAAAATAAGCAATCTTGACGAACCGCGCTTGTTTGAAGAAGAGGGTATCGAAGCACAGGTTGCTGCTCTTGTCATACCACTACTTAAACCTTTAGGTTTTCGTTTGGTTCGTGTAAAACTCCTTGGTCAAAATGGTTTAACACTTCAAATTATGGTTGAACGTGCCGATGGTTCTATGACCATAGAAGATTGTGAAACTGTTAGTCGAACTGTTTCCCCACTCCTTGATGTCCAAAATGTTATTGAACGCAAATATCATTTAGAAATCTCATCACCTGGAATTGATCGTCCATTGGTAAGAAAATCTGATTTTTTTCATTGGCAAGGGCATCTTGCAAAAATTGAAACAAAAATAATAATTGATGGGCGCCGAAAATTTCGCGGGACACTTACAAATATCACGCAAGATGGATTTATTTTAAACACCGATAAAGCTGCTTATGGAGAAGCCATGTATACCCCTATTTCCTTTTGTGATATCATAAATGCACATTTAGTGCTTACCGATGAGCTTATTCGCGATGCATTGAAACAAAATAAAGATTTAAGTCAACAATTCATTGCCGAAGAGAACGCTAACGACTCTATACAGACGCTCAATTTCAAAAAATAATATCACAGGGGAATACCCATCGTGTGGCACAAAGAAGGAGAAAATTGATGGCTACAAGCGCTAACAGGCTTGAGATTCTGCAAATTGCAGATGCTGTTGCACGTGAAAAGTCAATCGACCGTGAAATTGTCATTTCTGCGATGGCTGATGCTATTCAAAAAGCAGCACGTTCTCGTTATGGTCAAGAAACCAATATCCGTGCTGAAATCAATTCTAAAACAGGTGAAATTAAATTACAGCGCCTGCTTAAAATCGTTGATGTCGTTGAAGACTATACAACGGAAATTACTTTGTCTGATGCTCTCAAACATCAAGCAGAAGCAAAAATTGGTGATTTTTTTGCTGATCTTTTACCTCCTATGGATTTTGGACGTATCGCAGCACAATCTGCTAAACAGGTTATTGTACAAAAAGTACGCGACGCAGAGCGTGATCAGCAATATGAGGAATTCAAAAATAAAGTTGGTGAAATTATTTCTGGTACAGTTAAGCGTGTGGAATATGGTAACGTCATCGTTGATCTAGGGCGCGGTGAAGCTATTGTGCGCCGTGATGAATTAATTCCTCGTGAATCATTCCGCTATGGAGATCGCATTCGTGCTTTTGTCAATGATGTACACCGTGAAACGCGTGGGCCGCAAATCTTCCTTTCACGCACACATCCCCAATTTATGGTAAAACTTTTCACTATGGAAGTGCCAGAAATTTATGATGGTATTATAGAAATCAAATCTGTAGCTCGTGATCCAGGTTCACGGGCTAAAATCGCCGTTGTTTCACGCGATGGTTCCATTGATCCTGTTGGAGCATGCGTTGGAATGCGAGGAAGTCGTGTACAAGCTGTTGTTGCTGAATTACAAGGCGAAAAAATTGATATTATTCCTTGGTCGCCTGATGCGGCAACATTTGTCGTTAATGCACTGCAACCTGCTGAAGTTTCTAAAATTATCCTTGATGAAGATGCTGAACGGATTGAAGTTATTGTGCCAGATGATCAACTTAGCCTTGCTATTGGACGACGTGGGCAAAATGTTCGCTTGGCTTCACAGCTAACAGGATGGAACATTGATATTTTAACGGAAAAGGAAGAATCTGAAAATCGTCAAAAAGAATTTACTGAACGGAGTAAATTGTTTATGGAAGCCTTAGAGGTTGACGAAATGATCGGACAGGTTATGGCATCAGAGGGTTTTTCTTCTATTGAAGAAATCGCCTATATTGATCTTGAAGAAATCGCTTCTATTGATGGTTTTGACCATGATACCGCCGCTGAAATCCAAAGTCGTGCCCGTGAATATCTTGATCATCAAGAAAAAGAACTTGATGAAAAACGCAAAAAGCTCGGAGTTTCTGACGAATTGCGAACACTTCCTGGAATGACAAGTGCTATGTTGGTTGCTGTAGGTGAGGATGGTGTAAAAACAATAGAAGACTTTGCTGGCTATGCCGTTGATGATTTAGCTGGTTGGAGAGAACGCAAAGAAGGTCAAACACAGAATTTTTCTGGTATTTTAACCCCTTTTGACATTACACGCGCAGATGCAGAAGCTATGGTTTTAGCCGCACGTGTACAAGCAGGCTGGATAGACCAAGCTGATCTTGTTACAGAAAATCCTGTAGAAGATGAAAATTCTACAGAAAATGAAAAAATAGATGATTTGGATGTGGATACACTTTAAATGAATGAACGGACTTGCATTGTGACCCGAAAAAATGCTTCAGCACAAACGCTGATCCGTTTTGTTATTGGTCCCAATAACCAAATTGTTCCTGATCTTAAAGCGAATTTACCAGGGCGTGGTGTTTGGATTTCCGCCCATCACGCTGTTATTGAGAAAGCAATAAAACAGAAAGCTTTTCATAAAAATTTTAAAACAGATGTTGAGGTTGCACCAAATCTTGTGCATGTTATTGATACGCTTTTACTAAAAGCCGCTCTTTCAAGCCTTTCCATGGCACGAAAAGCGGGAGCAATTGTTATGGGAGCAACAAAGGTTGACGCTGCTATCCGCTCTGGTAAAGTTATTCTTGTACTTCATGCTAAAGAAACAACAGAAGATGGGAAACGAAAAATTGCACAGGCCATCCATTCAATACAACAACAAACAAATCGGACTATAAAAACCATATCTTTATTTACAAGTGATGAAATGCGAGTGGCTTTTGGCTCTAATCCTGTAATGCACGCGGCCTTACTGGACACAAAGGCTGCTGAAGGATTTCTCAAAACGACATGTAAATTGATCAGCTATCGTGACGACAAGCATAGTAAGTCTAGTGAGATGACGGCACAAGCCGTGAAGGAAGTACAATGAGTGAAAATAACAACGACAAAACAACCGTCAAGAAGACACTAACTCTCAAGAGGTCTGTCTTGGAAACGAGCACGGTTAAACAAAATTTTAGTCATGGCCGTACGAAGGCTGTCGTTGTCGAAACCAAACGGCGTAAAATTACGCGACCTGATGAAAAAGCTGAAACCCTACAGCCCATTACAAAGCCGCATGTGGCCCCCCAGCGTTCTAAACCGCGTTTTGAGGGAAAAAAGCCTCAAGAATCTGTGGCCAAAAGCAATCTTTCATCAACTGAAATGGAAGCGAGACTTCGCGCGTTAGAAGAAGCACATATCCAAGAAAGAATAACGCGAGAACAAGCCGAAGAAGAAGCAAGACGCGCTAAAGAGCGTGAAGAAATTTTACAGCAAGAAAGTAAAGAAAAAGAAATACATCTCCAACAAGAAGAAGAAATATCACCAGTACAGACTCCACCTGTTCCCCCTCTCATTGAACAGACAGATATTCCTATTGCGCCTAAAAACACAACCGTGATTGAAAAACGCAAAATAGATGACAATAAAGAGGAAGAACGGCATAGTCGACGTGCTAATCCTGCTAAATCAGAAATACGTGTACCAAAAGTTGTCAAAGGAGCTGATGAGCGGCGGCGCGGAAAGCTAACTCTGAATAGTGCACTGGATGAAGAAGGAAACGCACGTGGGCGCTCAATGGCTGCAATGCGGCGTAGACAGGAAAAGTTTAAGCGTGCACAAAATCAAGAACCAAGAGAAAAAATTTCTCGCGAAGTTGTTCTTCCTGAAACGATTACCATTCAAGAGCTCGCACAACGTATGACGGAGCGTTCTGTTGATGTGATTAAATTCTTGATGAAACAAGGACAAATGATGAAACCTGGCGATGTTATTGATGCAGATGTTGCCGAACTCATCGCTGTTGAATTTGGCCATACTGTTAAACGTGTTTTAGAATCTGACGTAGAAGAAGGTATCTTTAATATAAAAGATAATCCTCAAAACATGCAGCAGCGTCCCCCTGTTGTAACCATTATGGGCCATGTTGACCACGGAAAAACTTCTCTTTTGGATGCTATTCGTAAAGCAAATGTTGTTTCTGGCGAAGCAGGAGGTATTACGCAGCATATTGGTGCCTATCAAGTAGAACAAAACGGTCAAAAAATTACCTTTATTGATACACCTGGTCATGCTGCATTTACGGCTATGCGTGCACGTGGAGCTCGTGTTACTGATATTGCTGTTCTCGTTGTAGCCGCTGATGATAGTGTTATGCCCCAAACGATTGAATCAATCAATCATGCGAAAGTCGCTGGTGTACCTATCATTGTTGCTATCAACAAAATTGATAAACCAGCTGCGAATGCACAAAAAGTACGTACAGAACTTCTACAACATGAAGTGTTTGTTGAAACTATGGGCGGTGAAACTTTGGACGTTGAAGTTTCTGCTAAAACTGGTCAAAATCTTGATAAACTTCTCGAAGCTATCCTTCTTCAGGCTGAAATGCTTGATCTGAAAGCAGATCCTCAACGAACTGCAGAGGGCGTTATCATTGAAGCCAAATTGGATCGCGGACGTGGATCTGTTGCAACAGTTCTTGTTCAAAAAGGTACATTACACCCTTCTGATATTATAGTTGCCGGAAATGAATGGGGTCGTGTGCGTGCTTTGATTGACGACCATGGCCGCCATGTCAAAGAAGCCGTTCCCTCTACACCGATTGAAATTTTAGGAATGCAAGGAACACCACAAGCCGGAGACCGTTTTGCTGTTGTCACACATGAAGCAAAAGCACGTGAAATTTCTGAATATCGTCAACGATTAGCACGTGATAAAGCTGTTGCGCGGCAAACTGGTTCGCGTGGTTCTCTTGAACAGATGATGACAAAATTGCAAACGACTGGTGTTAAGGAGTTTTCTCTTATTATAAAAGGGGATGTGCAAGGATCAATTGAAGCAATTGCTTCAGCATTGGAAAAACTCGGAAATGATGAGGTTCGTGCGCGTATTGTACATTCTGGTGCTGGCGGAATTACCGAAAGTGATATTTCTCTTGCGGAAGCTTCTAACTCTGCTGTAATTGGCTTTAATGTTCGAGCCAATAAGCAGGCACGTGATTTTGCTAAAACACAAGGAATTGAAATTCGTTATTATAACATCATTTATGATCTTGTTGACGATATCAAAGCTGCCATGTCTGGATTACTCTCACCAGAACAGCGTGAAACTTTCCTTGGTAATGCTGAAATTCTAGAAGTCTTTAACATTACAAAAATTGGAAAAGTTGCAGGATGTCGTGTTACAGAAGGTAAAATAGAACGAGGAGCCGGTGTTCGCCTTATCCGCGATAATATCGTTATTCACGAAGGAAAGCTGAAAACACTCAAACGCTTTAAAGATGAAGTCAGTGAAGTGCAAAGTGGTCAAGAATGTGGAATAGCCTTTGAAAATTATGACGACATGCGCGCAGGAGACATCATTGAGACCTTCCGTATCGAACATATTAATCGCACATTATAAAATAATCCAATAACCTTATTCTGTTATAAAATGAGAAAAAGTTATTAGATTTTATACACAATATCTTTTTTTCCTTATCTAAATGGTCAAAAAAAGAGATCTTGTAGCAAGGATAAAACTTTGATGAAAAATGCAGGACCATCACAACGGCAACTTAGAGTAGCAGAGCAAGTACGTCATGCAATAGCGCATATATTACAGCGTGATATTTTGCTTGATGATATCTTAAAAGATATTGTTATTTCTGTCTCTGAAGTACGCATGTCACCAGATTTAAAAATTGCTACTTGCTTTGTATCACCTCTCAGCACTCTTAAAAATGCTTCTCATACCGATGTTGTTGATACCCTCAATAAACATAGTCGTTTTCTCCGTGGAGAAATCAGTCATGCGTTGCGACAAATGAAATATATGCCAGAACTGCGTTTCCGACTTGATAATAGTTTTGATAATTTTTCAAAAATTGATGCTCTCCTTCGCTCGCCTGAGGTTGCACGCGATCTTCACCATAGTGATACAGATGAGGATTAAAGATATGGCGCGGCAACACAAGAAAAAAGGGCGTCCTGTTTCTGGCTGGGTCATATTTGATAAACCAAAAGGAATGAAATCAACAGAAGCTGTCTCACAAATCAAATGGCTCTTTCATGCTCAAAAGGCAGGACATGCGGGTACACTTGATCCTCTTGCTTCTGGTCTCCTTCCTATTGCATTGGGCGAAGCAACCAAAACCGTTCCTTACGTGATGCAAGGCAAAAAAACTTACCGTTTTCATATTGCTTGGGGGCAAGAGCGCTCAACAGATGATCTAGAAGGAGAAATAACGAAAACTTCTCTCATACGTCCAACACAAGAAGAAATACTTGCTCTTCTTCCTCAATATACGGGTATTATTTTGCAAACACCTCCACAATTTTCAGCAATCAAAATTGCTGGAAATCGTGCCTATGATTTAGCGCGTGAAGGGGAAGTTGTTGAAATTCCGCCCCGTGAAGTGGAAATAGAAACTTTCAAGTTATTAGAAATGCCTACTAAAGAGCATTCTGTCTTTGAAATAACCTGCGGAAAAGGAACTTATGTGCGCTCTTTAGCACGCGATATGGGACGTGATCTCGGTTGCTATGGGCATATTGCTGATTTAAGACGTATTGCCGTCGCACCTTTTGATGAAGAAGATCTCATTACATGGGAGGAACTAAAAGCGGCCATTCCGCCAAATAAAAATACTACAGATGAAAATAATCGTTCTTTTGAAAAAAACTTCTCAACACTCGATGAGCTCTTAATTGACACAAGTGCCGCATTAGATTGCCTCCCTCACTATATCCTTAATGAAACTCAAGCACAGAGAATTATCAAGGGTCATTCTATCCTCTTGAATCATCACAAAGTACCTCTTGATGAAGAGGAAATTTGTGTCCTCTATAAGGAACAACTTCTTGCTATTGGCATTCTCGACAAAGGTCTATTTAAACCAAAGCGGATTTTCACAATTTAATCGATTCTTTTCCACAACCACCTTTTGCGAAAAGATATTTTTCTCTATCAATTAAGAAAAATATGGTGCTTTTCATTGTCTATATT
Source organism: Bartonella sp. CL266QHHD (assembly GCF_042195355.1). Classification (NCBI taxonomy): domain Bacteria; kingdom Pseudomonadati; phylum Pseudomonadota; class Alphaproteobacteria; order Hyphomicrobiales; family Bartonellaceae; genus Bartonella; species Bartonella sp. CL266QHHD. Next base: position 72,885 of record NZ_JBHIOD010000068.1, on the reverse strand, counting down.
TACCGTATTCATATCAAAATTTAAGTCAGTGCTATAAGCTAACACCACCACACACTTTTTCCTCTTAATGTCGCAATAATCCTTGCATTTGAAGGGATTCATAAGAGGCTTTTTATTTCTTTTTCAATCATTTTTACTCACACTTTAGCCCTCGTTTGTAATGTGCAAGCGAAGATGTGGACTGATTTACTCTAAATAGATTTGAAACGAGAAAAGCTTAAGACTTTCAGAACTATCACTCAACATGAAAAATGGTAAATAACCGTTATAAATCAATTCATTAACTATTGAAGCAGCAATTTTTTGTTATGATTAAGCTAACAAGTTGATCGAAATAATATTAACATATTTAATATTTACAAAAACTGTTTTAACCCTAAGGGAGATGATCAGAGGAAACTTTTAAAAGCATCTCATTGGCTTGAGGTATTGTTTGGCGTTCAATCATGCGGTGCACTCTTATACCGTTAGGAGCACAATTTAAATGACGCAGACGCTTATTGACTTCTGCATCTGCTTTTGTACGACGATGATTATGGCGTAAATAATCTACCCATGTTGGCATATGATAAGCCTCTGTCCAATATTCAGGTCTTTCAAGATCTCGTAAAAGGACCCACTGACGCGCACCATCACGTAATCGAATATGGCGTCGACGCGTCATCACTTTGAGAAACTCTTCGAGTTCATTTTCATGAATTTGGTAATCAATCATTATCATGATCGGGCCACTTCTTGCTTTGAGGTCGAGTAATAATTCCGGCTCTCTAAAATGATCAAGAGGATTTAAATCTATCTGAGGAATTTCTTGAATTCTAAATTTTACCCCTGCAAGAGCACCAAAAATCAAGAATAAAGAACAAACGCTCAAAGCAATTGTTGGAGAATAACCATCAGCTAAACCTCCCCAGATTGCACTTCCAATAGCCATCCCCCCGGCAGTTGCCGTTTGATAAAGAGCTAAAGAACGTGCAACAACCCAGCGTGGTGTAGAGAGTTGTACAGATGTATTAAACAATGATAAGGCCAAAACCCAACATAACCCTGCAGGAAATAAAGCAATATGGCTTATAATCAGTGAACGGCTGATTCCCAATAAAAAGCAAGAAAAGGCGAAACCAATAAATGCACTTGCAATAATTGTTTCTGAACGAAAATGATGCCGTACAACTGCATTAATAATACCTGCTGTCATGGCTCCTAACCCAAAACAACCGAGCAATGTACCATAAAGAAGGGCACTTCCTCCAAGAACTTTATGCGCAACAATTGGCAAAAGTGCTAAAATAGAAGTTGCTCCTATACCAAAAAGGAACGCTCGAACCATAATACTTAAGAGATTAGGTGACATCGCAACATAACGCAAACCATCTGAGACAGCTCCTAACAGCCTTTCTCGTGGCAATGAGTTGTTTTCATAATTCGACTTCCAGAAAAACAACGCACCAATAAGAGGAATATAGCTTATAGCATTAAACAAAAAAGCAGCCGATGCCCCTAAAGTTGCAATGATGGCACCACCAATCGCAGGACCAACACTCCGCATCAAATTAAAGCCGACACTATTCAAACTAACAGCAGCAGGAATATTTTCCCTGCTCACAATATCTCCTATCGTTGCTTGCCAAGAAGGATTATAAAAAGCTGTGCCACATCCAATCAAAAACGTAAAACATAACAAAAGCCAAGGTGTTAGAAATCCCATATAGGCTAAAACAGATAAACTCATCGATATGACCATCATCATAATCTGTACACACAACATAATTTGACGCCGATTAAAATTATCAGCTAATGCCCCTGCCATCAAAGAAAACATAACAAGTGGTAATGTTGTGGCACTTTGAACGAGCCCAACCATGGAATGCGAAGAACTAATCAACGCCATTAACCACCCTGCTCCAACAGCTTGTATCAGCCCCCCTAAACTAGAAATAAGAGTAGATGACCATAAATTTCGAAATACCGAATTACGAAAAAGTTTTAATGTTGAAATGCTCTGCATCTTTTCCCTCCAACGCTATTTATCACTTTTGTTACCACTCACACACACTCATAATCTTTGTATCAAAAGGATGCATAATTGTTTAAAACACTTCTCATAAAACTCTATTTAAATCAATATTTCAAAACAAAAGCTTTTATTTAAAGAAAGACTTCAAAATGCTGTCAAGGACTAGTATTTTAACCTTCTTTCCTATATAAGAACGAAATTAGGTAAGAGTCTTCGACTTTTCCTGTTTTCTCACAGACCCTAGCTGAACGACATCTCGGCTATGGGTGACTTTATGTTTCTTCGTTTTTGGAAAGGATAATACGATGTCGATTACAGCTGAACGTAAACAAGCTCTTGTCGCAGAATACGCAAACAAAGTTGGTGATACAGGATCACCAGAAGTACAGATTGCTGTACTTTCTGAACGTATTTCTAATTTAACAAACCACTTTAAATCTCACAAAAAGGATAATCATTCTCGTCGAGGTCTTTTGAAGATGGTGTCTCAACGCCGGCGTCTTCTTGATTATCTTAAAGGAGTTGACCAAAATCGTTATCAGACACTTATAAAGAAGTTAGGTTTACGTCGCTAAAAGAAAAATGGAGGTGGTATTTAAAAAAACCACCCATTTTTTCAATGTGTTGCTTTTAATTAAAAATTTTAAAAACTGATAAGTTATTATGGGATAGGACTGCTCATCGTTTCACATTTAATGCGATTTACTTCTCTCTTCTCGCAACAAAGGAAGTAATTTGTTGTCCACCCCAAAACTTGCAAATATGCTGCGCACAACCAGAATGTAAGCAATCAAAGATTTAAACACTGGTCATTAAGGATAAAAAATGTTCAAAACGCACAAGATAGAAATTGAATGGGCTGGGCGTCCTCTCACCCTTGAGACAGGGAAAATAGCGCGTCAAGCTGATGGTGCAGTGATTGCTACCTATGGAGAAACTATTGTCTTAGCAACCGTTGTATCGGCCAAAAACCCAAAACCAGACCAGGACTTTTTTCCACTCACTGTTAATTATCAAGAAAAATTCTATGCTGTTGGTAGAATACCTGGGGGCTATTTAAAACGTGAAAGTCGACCAAGTGAAAATGAAACTTTGGTTTCACGTTTGATTGATCGCCCAATTCGTCCCCTTTTCGTTGAGGGATATAAAAATGATACACAAGTTATTGTTTCCGTTATACAGCATGATCTCGAAAACAATCCCGATATCCTTGCGATGATTGCATCTTCTGCCGCATTGACCCTGTCAGGTGTTCCTTTCATGGGACCTATAGCTGGTGCACGCGTTGGCTATTGTAATGGACAATATGTTCTTAATCCTCATATCGATGAAATGCCTGAATCAAAACTTGATCTTGTTGTTGCTGGAACAGAAAGTGCTGTTTTGATGGTTGAATCAGAAGCACAAGAATTACCGGAAGATATCATGTTGGGGGCCGTGATGTTTGGTCACCAAGGCCTTCAACCTGTCCTTGATGCCATTATAAAGCTTGCTGAAGTTGCTGCAAAAGATCCTCGTGATTTTGTTCCTGAAGATCTTTCTGAACTTGAAAAAGCGATGCAGAAAATGGCAGAACAGGATATACGAAAGGCTTACACAATTACTGATAAGCAAGAACGTTATGCTGCAATTGATGCACTAAAGACAGAAATCCTCAATAAATTTATGCCAGAAACAGAAAAAGACTGTCAATTTAGTACAGATCAAATTGCAACCGTATTTAAACAGTTGCAAGCAAAAATTGTTCGTGGGAACATTCTTGATACCCAAAAGCGGATTGATGGACGCAATCTTTCTACCGTGCGCCCTATCCAATCAGAAGTAAGTATTTTACCCCGCACACATGGATCAGCACTCTTTACCCGTGGAGAAACACAAGCTATTGTCGTTGCAACGCTAGGAACTGGTGAAGATGAACAATATGTTGATTCCTTAACGGGAATGTATAAGGAAACATTCCTTCTCCATTACAATTTCCCACCATTTTCAGTGGGTGAAACGGGACGCCTTGGTTCTCCTGGTCGTCGTGAAATTGGACATGGTAAATTGGCATGGCGGGCAATTCACCCCATGTTGCCAACGAAAGAATCTTTTCCTTATACCATTCGTGCTGTCTCAGAAATCACTGAATCCAATGGCTCTTCTTCTATGGCAACGGTTTGTGGAACCTCACTTGCTCTTATGGATGCTGGTGTTCCTCTAGCACGCCCTGTTGCTGGTATTGCTATGGGCTTGATTAAAGAAGGAGAACGCTTTGCTGTTCTTTCTGATATTTTAGGGGATGAAGATCATCTTGGAGATATGGATTTTAAAGTCGCAGGAACAGAAAATGGTATTACTGCCTTGCAAATGGATATCAAAATTGATGGTATTACCGAAGAGATTATGAAAATCGCGCTTGAACAAGCCAAAGGAGGCCGAATTCATATCCTTAATGAGATGGCGAAAGCTTTAACCAGTGCACGTGCTGAGCTGAGTGAATTTTCTCCACGAATCGAAGTTATGAATATTTCTGTCGATAAAATCCGTGATGTTATCGGCTCTGGTGGTAAAGTTATTCGGGAAATCGTGGAACAAACTGGAGCAAAAATTAATATTGAAGATGATGGTACCATTAAAATTGCTTCTGCTGATGCTAAAACCATTGAAGCGGCAAAACGCTGGATCCATTCTATTGTCGATGAGCCTGAAGTTGGTGCTATCTACCAAGGAACAGTTGTAAAAACTGCAGAATTTGGTGCATTTATAAACTTCTTTGGTTCTCGTGATGGACTCGTTCATATCTCTCAGCTTGCATCAGAACGCGTCAGCAAAACAACCGATATTGTAAAAGAAGGTGACAAAGTTTGGGTTAAATTAATGGGCTTTGATGAGCGTGGAAAAGTTCGGTTATCAATGAAGGTCGTTGATCAAACAACCGGAAAGGAAATCACCGGTGATAAAGCGATGAATGAAGAAAAGTGCGTGGATGAAAAAAAACAACCTGAAAATAAGCGCCGCCGTAAGAAAAAAGAAGAGTAAGTTTTTCTTCTTATCGTATCATGAAATGCCATCCCAATATTGGAGTGGCATTTTTTTCTTTGAAAGAGTCATATGTGTTATTATTTTTGCCTTTTGAAAATCATGAACTCCCGTATCCTGATCCAAACCAGTGTTGGCTAAGTTTTGGTTTAACAGAAATCCCAACTCAAGAATGGGCACAAAATTTAAGAGTTATTACGCCTTGGCGACCAGATTTTTTAAAATTTGTCGATACTCAATTTCACTGCTCTCCTCAAATAGATAAAACCTTCAGCTATGATGGTGCATTTTTACATTTGAGCAAATATCGTGGTTTGAACCAAAATTGTTTTCTTGATTTATTAGAATGCGTTAAACCCAATGGATGGATTGTAATCAGTGGGAATAAAACTGCTGGTGCTGCTTCAATGATGAAATGGGTCAAAACAATTGTTCCCATCACCAATAAATTATCTAAAAATCATGGTCTTGTATTTTGGTTGCAAGTTCCTCAACAAATTGAGAGACATAACATTGCGCAATTGCGCTCACCACCGCTCACTTTTGGTAAATTTCAAACCGCTTCTGGTATGTTCTCACACGGACGTATTGATCCAGGATCTGCTGCGCTTGCGTCTTATATGTTCAAAGTTATTTCTGGAAAAACGGCTGATTTTGGTGCTGGATGGGGCTATCTTTCTCACGTTGCACTTGAAAGAAGTGAAAAACTCACCGCTCTAGACCTTTATGAAGCCGACTACAACGCTTTGAGAGCAGCAAAACGGCACCTTAAATCCATAACAGCTCCTTTTCCAATTCATTTTTATTGGCATGACCTTGTACATGAACCTATCACAAATCTATATGACACAATCATTTCAAATCCACCGTTTCACACACAACAAACGACAGATGTTTCATTAGGAAAAAATTTTATTATAAATGCTGCAAAGTGCTTAAAACCAAGCGGCAGTCTGCTTTTTGTTGCAAACCGCCACCTGCCTTATGAAACATTATTAAAAAATATTTTCCGCACAGTGTTGATACATGAACAAGCCCATGGTTTCAAAATTATCGAAGCGCGCAGATAAACAAAACAAGCAATAACTTTCAAAGAATAAAACGGGAAAGATCGATATCAGCAGCAAGCTCGCCAATAGATTTTCTTACGTAAGCAGCATCAATTTTAAACGATGTTCCAGCTTTATCTGGCGCCGTAAAAGAAATCTCATCCAAAACGCGCTCCATCACTGTTTGCAAACGACGTGCCCCTATATTTTCAATCCTTGCATTTAAATCTACAGCAATATCTGCTAAAGCATCAATTGCATCATCGGTAATTTCCAAATGAACCTCTTCCGTTGCCATAAGAGCAATATATTGTTTAATCAAACTGGCTTCTGGTTCTGTTAGAATGCGTCGTAAATCTTCCCTTGTTAAAGGATTGAGCTCCACACGGATGGGCAAACGTCCTTGAAGTTCGGGTAATAAATCAGATGGCTTGGAAACATGAAATGCACCTGAGGCAATAAAAAGAATATGATCTGTTTTGATTTGCCCATATTTTGTAGCAATTGTTGTTCCTTCCACCAAAGGCAAAAGATCACGTTGAACGCCCTCACGCGAAATCGCAGCACTGGCTCCACCGTCTCGAGTTGCAATTTTATCAATCTCATCAATAAAAACAATACCATCATTTTCAGCAACACGAAGCGCCTCTTGAATAATTTGCTCCTGATCAAGGAGTTTTTCAGATTCATCATCAATGAGCGGTTTAAAAGAATCCTTTACCGTCGTCTTACGGACTTTTGTACGACTGCCCATTTTGCCCAAAATATCTGATAAATTCATAATACCCATTTGTGCCCCAGGCATACCAGGAATATCAAAGGTTGAAGCACTATTGCTATTATTATCGGCGACTTCAATTTCAATCTCTTTCTCATCCAGCTCACCTTCACGCAATTTTTTACGAAAACTATCACGGGTAGCAGGACTTGCTGTTTTACCAACAAGGGCGTCTAAAACGCGCTCTTCAGCATTCACGTGAGCCTTTTCTTTTATTTCATCTCGTTTCTTTTCACGTACAAGAGAAATGGCAATTTCAACAAGATCTCGAATAATTTGCTCAACATCACGTCCCACATAACCAACTTCAGTAAATTTCGTCGCTTCTACTTTAACGAAGGGTGCTCCAGAAAGTTTTGCTAATCGACGTGCGATTCCTGTTTTACCAACACCTGTTGGCCCTATCATTAAAATATTTTTTGGCATAACTTCTTCACGCATCGGCTCATCAAGCTGTTGCCTACGCCACCGATTGCGCAATGCAATAGCTACAGAGCGTTTGGCATCATTTTGGCCAATAATAAAACGATCAAGTTCAGAAACAGTCTCACGAGGGGAAAATACAACACACATTTAAATAGCTTTCTCTAAAGAAGATAATTCTGCATCCAATGTTTCAATCGTAAAATGATCATTGGTGTAAACACAAATTTTAGCGGCAATAGCCATAGCTTTACGAGCAATAGTTTCTGCATCCAAATCCAAATCCATGAGTGCACGCGCTGCTGAAAGAGCAAAATTTCCTCCAGAGCCAATTGCCATAACCCCATCTTCTGGTTCTAAGACATCACCAAGCCCTGTTAAAGCCAAAGTTACTTTCTTATCAGCCACGAGCATCATTGCTTCGAGACGACGCAAATAGCGATCTGTTCGCCAATCTTTTGCAAGTTCTACACAGGCACGCATAAGCTGATCAGGATATTGTTCAAGCTTTGTTTCCAATCTCTCCAGTAATGTAAAAGCATCTGCCGTAGCACCTGCAAAACCAGCAATAACCACTCCGTTCTTTCCAAGACGACGCACTTTACGTGCATTGCCTTTCATAATTGTCTGTCCAAGAGAGACCTGACCATCACCGGCCATCACGACTTTTCCACCTTTTCGTACCGTAATAATTGTTGTACCATACATTATGTCTGGCTTATGTTCTGTCATAAGGAAACTCCTTAATATTAACTTTACTTTTTAATATTGATTTCTTTTCATACAATGTAAAACTCAATTACTATTGTCCTATTTAAGAACATATACAGCAAAACACAATGATTCAGCATAACTCAATTTGTTGAAAATGGAAAAATGATATCATTGTTGTCAATGTAAATTACTGCTAAATAGCTTTATATAAACAGTTTGTGCTTTTTAGAGGAAAATTATGAAAAAAATAGCCATAGGGACCTTAGGTGGAACAATTGCAATGACTGCTGATAGTTTTGGTCACATGCAACCGACTTTAACTTCAGATAACCTTATAAAAAGTGTTCCTGATTTAAATAACGTTGCTGATATTCATGCACAAACATTAATGCAAATACCAAGTGGATCTTTATCGTTTCAAATGCTTTTTGAAATAATTAAGTGGGCAAAACAACAAATAAACGCTGGTGCAGAAGGTATTGTTTTAACACAAGGGACTGATACTCTGGAAGAAACAGCTTTTTTTCTTTCTCTTTATTGGAAGGAGGCTGAACCACTCATCATAACCGGCGCTATGCGCATGCCTCATGAAGCAGGCGCGGATGGCCCCGCAAACATTTTAGCAGCCACTCGTGTCGCAGCAGCCACACAAAGTCGTAACAGGGGCGTTCTCGTTGTCATAAATGATGCAATTCATTCACCTTATTGGCTCTATAAAAGCCATACCGTCAAAGTCGAAACATTTCAATCAGGTCTTGCAGGTGTTTTAGGAACTATTTTAGAGGGAAAACTTATTTATTTCAATGATCGAAAATTTTTTCCGACAACGTTTGATCTTCCCCAAAATCATGATCATCAAATTGCACTCCTCTATTCCTCTTTATCATCTGGTGCACAATTAATGAAACTATGCCTTGAAAGTGGGTATTATGCTGGAGTTGTTATTGCTGGTTTTGGTGCGGGGCACTGTAGTTTTCAAGAAGCAGACCTTGTACAACAATATGCACAAAAAATACCAATCATTATTGCTAGTCGTTGTTGTAATGGCTCAACAACTCGTATAACTTATGGCTATAAAGGCTCCGAAATCGATATGATTGCTTCTGGTGCTCTCATGTCTGGTTATTTATCAGCCGTAAAAGCGCGTCTACTTTTATGGGCTTTTTTGGCGCAAGGGCACGCATTAGCACAAATCCGTGCAAACTGGAATGACTGGACTATAAGTTAATGAAAAATGATCTATTATCTTAAAAGAAGAGAGCATGCAAAACAAAATTTATTTGAAAATAAAGCCGCTCTTCTGTCTGCTCTTAATCAATTGCTGCTGCAAAAAAATCTCGACAAATACAAATGATTGATACAACTATACAAAAAATTAATCAGAAAGATAATCTGGTCAAATCTGTTTCTGACCGATATTCACCCTATCGTGTTTTTACTGCACAAGAATGGTCAGAGTTTCGTGAAGACACACCTCTTACTTTGACTTTTGATGAAATTAAGCGTTTACGCTCTATTGATGATCCTATCGATCTTAAAGAAGTCCAACGCATTTATCTTTCTTTATCGCGTCTGTTATCATGCCATGTTGAAGCAGTACAGGAACTTTTCCACAAACGTCAGCAGTTTCTCCATCAAGAAGAGAGTAGAAAAACGCCCTTTATTATTGGAATTGCTGGTTCTGTAGCTGTAGGAAAATCAACCACGGCTCGCATTCTTCAAGAACTGTTGAAACGTTGGACATCTAGTCTTAAAGTTGATCTAATCACAACGGATGGTTTTCTCTATCCTAACGCAATCTTACAGCAAAAAAATCGTATGAATCGTAAAGGATTTCCTGATTCCTATGACATTAAAAAGCTGCTGTGCTTTCTTTCGGCTATAAAAGCAGGTATCGGAAATGTCCGTGCCCCACTTTACTCACATATGACCTATGATGTTCTAGAAAATCAGACAATTACCATCGATCGTCCTGATATTTTAATTGTTGAAGGTATTAATGTATTACAGGTCAGTGATCTTCCTAAAGATGGAAAAGCTATTCCTTTCGTATCAGATTTTTTTGATTTTTCAATCTATGTCGATGCCGAAACAGAAGTCATTCGTCACTGGTATTTGGAGCGCTTTAAACGTTTGCGTAAAACAACTTTTCAAAATCCTGAATCCTATTTTCATCGTTATGCCCACCTCAATGAAAAAGAAGCCTCAAAAATCGCTGAGGATCTTTGGCAAACGATTAATTTAAAAAATTTACAGGAAAATATATTGCCAACACGACCACGGTCCAATCTCATTCTACGAAAGGGAAAAAATCATTTGGTCGAATATGTCGCACTTAGACGACTATAAGGATCTCATAACTATGCAGCACCACCACATTCATTTTACCTCAACGCGTATCGATAACAGTTGCCCTATCATCTTGGTAAACCAAAGAAATCTTGCTAACTTATCACTTGATGCGTCAACAACAGCATGGATAAAAGTTAATGACTTTACTGGAAAAGCGGGACAAATACTCTTTGTTCCTCACGAAACGGGGCATTTAAAAAAAGTTTTATTTGGAATTGGCAATAATAGCGATCCTTTTATCACAGGAGTTCTTGCTCAAAAACTTCCTGCTGGTCAATGGCATTTAGAAGGTACAACCTCTGATGAAATAAATACCTATCTTGGATTAGCATTCGGTAGCTATCAATTTAATCGCTATCGTCAAAATTCTTCTTTCAAATCATTATCCATCCATGTCAATGAGGCCGTTGATCTTAATGAACTCCAACGAATTTATGAAGCTGTCTTTTTCGTCCGTGATCTCATTAATATTCCAGCCAATGATATGACCCCTGATGCTCTCGAAAAAGAAGCTCGAAAACTAGGAAAAACCTACGGTGCTCACATCAAAAGTATTTGTGGAGATGATCTCTTAACCCATAACTTTCCGATGATTCATGCTGTAGGACGAGCAGGCAGCACTGCACCACGACTGATTGAGTTACTCTGGGGGAAAGAACATCATCCTAAAATAACGTTGGTGGGCAAAGGCGTAACTTTTGATACTGGAGGACTCGATATTAAATCAGCCAATAACATGTTGCTTATGAAAAAAGACATGGGGGGTGGAGCAAACGTTTTGGGATTGGCTAAACTTATCATGGATGCAAAATTGCCTTTCCGTCTACGTATTTTGATTCCAGCTGTAGAAAATGCAATTTCTGCGAATGCTTACCGACCAAGTGATATCCTCAGAAGTCGTAAAGGTTTAAGTGTTGAAGTAGGTAATACAGATGCTGAAGGGCGTCTTGTCCTTGCCGATGCACTCGCCTATGGTGATGAAGAAAGTCCACAATTCATGCTTTGTATGGCTACTTTAACAGGGGCAGCGCGTATAGCATTAGGACCAGATCTTCCCGCATTTTATTGTAATGATTCAATATGGGCACAACAAATTTCTGAATCTGCTCACGCTGTCTTTGATCCTCTTTGGCAAATGCCCCTTTGGAAACCTTACCAAGAAATGTTATCATCACCAATTGCTGATCTTAACAATGTAACTGGAAATAGCTTTGCTGGTTCTATAACAGCTGCTTTATTTCTTAATTCTTTTGTTGAAAAAGCTGAACATTTTGCGCATTTTGACCTTTATGGATGGATTCCAAAAGAAAAACCAGGATACCCTATTGGTGGATCAGCACAAACTATTCGTGCCCTTTATAATATTTTTAAAAATGAAGTTTGACACACAATATTCAAAAAAATAGACAATTTTGCAGCTTAAAGAATAATTGGTCTTACACAGTGTTCTTAGTTTTGTTTGAGGATAAAAATCTTACCAATACAGCTTTCATGAGTTTGTTTAAAGGTAAGAAGTAACAAAATGGAAAGCAAAAAGATGATCTCTAAAGACCCAAGACTTCATGCATTCAGAGATGATCTAGCAGATCAACGTCTTGAAACAGAAATTACAGCTCAGCGCTTTGTTCAAGGTGAAAAAAGACGTGTTAATACAGCGGTCGCTGGACTTTTTAAAGAAAATAGTAAAAAAAGTGAAAGACAAACAGAATGCTTATTCGGAGAAGAACTTCTCATTTTTGAACAAGGGGAAACAATGTCGTGGGGACAATCACTCAAAGATGGTTATGTTGGTTATATTGATACAAAAGTTCTTTGTACATCAATCATAAAACAAACACATGTGGTTTCAGTACCACGTACATTTAAATATTTACACGCTGACTTACGTGGACCAATAGTGTCCCCTTTATCTATGGGAAGCAAAGTCAGTGTTGTTGATGAAATTGAAGTCCGTGACACAATGTATTCTATTCTTGAAAATGGAACAGCAATCATTACGAGCCATCTCAGCCCCATTGGACGCGTATATGAAGATTATGTCACAGTTGCAGAAACCTTTATCCGTACACCTTATCTTTGGGGTGGTGTCAGCGGTTTTGGAATTGATTGTTCGGGACTCATTCAGCTCTCTATGATGATGACCGATCAAATAGTTTTACGTGATACCGATATGCAGCAAGAAACTATAGGCAGTCCTCTTACAGATACTGATAAACTTCAACGAGGCGATTTAATTTTTTGGAAAGATCATGTTGCTATTATGGTCGATCACGCAAATATTATTCACGCAAATGGTTTTTCTATGGACGTTATGATTGAGCCATTGGAAAAATCAATTACGCGTATCGCTAAAAAAAATCAATATCCCATCGCAAAACGCCGTCCAATTCAAGAAACTTCATACATGCCTCCTATAAAAAATTAATTGAATGTTTTATTATACAATATATTGATTTATAAGGATAATTATCCATCATTCACTCTACGTCAAGCATTCTAAATATCGTAAAATTTTTTATTTCAAATCTGTTTTTATGTTGGATCAATCAAAGCCGCTTGTCTGTTCATCACAAGCGTAATTGATGTATAAGTAAAAATGATTATGAAAAGAAAAATATTCCTTCTGAATGCCCTCAAATGCCAAGAGCTATCGTAATATTGGGACCAGCTTACTTCTTCATAAGCGTAAAGATAGTGGCGCTCAATAGATTTTACATTATTTCCATAGGGGCTTTAACGTTATATCATTCCGGGCACCGTCGCGAAATGGGCTTTGGAGCATTGCGAGGTGCCTCTTTTAAAAAAGCTCGTGAATATGCAACACAATGCCATTCTACATTACGTAAAGAACGTACCCCTCTTAATCAAAAGCAACATTTTTTGAAATTTTTCCTATTATCGATATCTCATGAAATAAATACCCCTTATACCTCTCAGTGCACCCAAACCCATCTCACAATGATACACGTGAAAAGTATAACATACATTGTCTACCACTATCTTTATACTTATGAATCGTGTAAAGACATCATTATACACTTTGCCAATTCTCAATGTTGCGATAACCCTTGGCTATTGGAGAGTGTTCTTTCAGCACGTATTTTATTTCTTTCTTAAATAATTTTATCCACATAACCCTCCCCGCTTGGAACGTGCAAAAGAATGGTTTTGATTAATTTAACATAAAACAGATTTGAAATGAGAAAGTTTTTTACGACTCTGGACTTCCCCATTCAACATAAAAAATTATAAATTATCATTTTAAATCAATATATTGAATTATATTTTCTTCTTATAACACATTAAAGAAGATGATTTTTCAATACCTGAACCAATGGTTTATCAGCATCAGGCATAGAGTATTTATCAAGATCATTAATAAAAACCCATTCTAAATTTTGCCCCTCTCGTCCTTGCGCAACACCCTCATAATGGTCACAAAGATACAATGGCATTAAGAGATGAAATGTTTTATAGTTATGACTTGCAAATGTTAAAGGGTGTAAATTATTTGGTTGAACATAAATACCAAGCTCTTCCTCTAATTCACGAATCAATGATGCTTCCGGAGTTTCACCTTGCTCAACCTTGCCACCAGGAAACTCCCATAAACCAGCCAGTGATTTTCCTTCAGGACGCTGTGTAAGCAAAACACGATTATTCTGATCGAACAATGCGCATGCAACAACAAGAAGAATAGAACTTTTCATACACATATCACTCCCCAATAGGGAACATAAAAATAACTGACTTTCCTATCATATCCCCTCTGCTCCTAAAAGAGCTCACATACCCCATTTGCTCTGAAAAATAATAAGCTGTTAAATATAAAGTGCATCCATTAACTTCTGTAATCGCTATTGATCATAACGTACTCTTTTGTTAAATCGCAAGACCAAACCGTCGCCGTGCTCTTACCCAAACCGATATCAACACGAATTGTGATGTGTTTACCTTGCATATAAGCACCTATTGTCTCTTCACAATACTCAGGATCTCGTACGCCATTCACGGCCACACGATGCTCACCAAACCAAATCGTCAATAGATCACGATCGACTTCAACACCGGCCTTCCCAACTGCCATAACGACCCGCCCCCAATTCGCATCTTCACCGGCAATAGCCGTTTTTACGAGCGGTGAATTTGCAATTGATAAAGCAATAGTTTTAGCTGCATTGTTTGTTGTAGCGCCCATCACATTAACCTCAATTAAATGACGAGCACCTTCACCATCACAAACAACTTGTAGTGCAAGTTCATGCAGAAGTGCACTCAATTGTTTCACAAAAACCCTATAACGCGGATCAGATTTACTTGTAAGACATGGAAAATGTTCTTTTCCTGTCGCAAACAACATAAGCGTATCTGAAGTTGAGGTATCGCTATCAACAGTAATTGAATTGAAAGAACCCTCAACTGCCTCTGATAACATGGATTGGAGTGCATCCGAAGAAATAGTCGCATCACTAACCACAAATGACAGCATTGTCGCCATATCTGGTGCAATCATACCAGAACCTTTTGCAATTCCATTAATGGTAACACGCTCTCCCCCACAGTCAAAAGTGCGCGTCGCAAGTTTTGGAAATGTGTCCGTTGTCATTATGGCTTTTGCAGCTTCCAACCAATTGCCCTCTTCTGCTGTCTCTGCCATACTTGGTAAAAGATTGACAATACCCGATGCATCCATTGGCTCACCAATAACACCCGTAGAAGCTATAAAAATTTCATCTTCTCTAACCTTTAAAGCGTTCGCTGCTGCACAAATAATTGCATCGGTTGTGTGCTTTCCTTTGCTTCCTGTAAAAGCATTTGCATTTCCAGAATTCACAACAACGCCCCTCGCAACCCCATGAGGAAGCGATGCACGACAATGCTCTACAGGGGCAGATGGACATTTTGAACGAGTAAAAACACCGGCCACACTCACTGGCTTATCGAATATGATGAAAAGAAGATCTGTACGATCTTTATATTTAATCCCAGCTTCAGCTGTTGCTATCCGTACACCAGATAATGGAGAAAGCTCTTGGATCTTTTGAGGCGACAAAGGAGAGATTTTCAAAACCACAATATGCTTTCTATAAAAAAATGAAATGATTGCAGATCAATAACCTCTCATAGAAAACTGCTAGGCTTTTTGAACAAAACTAACCTAGCAAATTATCTATTAAAGAGGCTATCTACTTATTTTTCCTAGCTATTCCGTATCTTCTTCATCTGATGTCTCATCGGGAAGTAGCGTCCCATTTTGATGAAGCGATTCCATGATTTTTGTAACATTAGGATCAGGGTATTTCACATCTATCTTGCTACGCAAATCAACAATCAGTTCTTGATAGCGCTTTTTTATTAGCTGTGTCCGCAACATCTCTTTAACATCATCAAATGCAGGCGGTTGTTTTACACGACGATCTTCTAATTTAATAATATGCCAACCAAAAGGACTTTCAACGGGTTGTTTTGTGTATTCGCCAACTTTCAAACCAAATGCGGCATCTTCAAAAGGCTTGACCATTTGACCATGGCTAAAATAACCAAGATCACCCCCAACGGCAGCAGAACCATCTGTTGAACTTTTCTTTGCAATCTCTTCAAAATTTTCGCCTTTATTTAAATGCTTAATGATAGCTTCTGCTTCTTTTCTCGTTTTGACCAAAATATGACGCGCTTTAACCTCATCCTCTTTAGGTAAAGCAGCAACTTCTTGCTTATAAAGAGCTTCCAAATCAGTATCCGATATTTTATCAACAATCTCCTGTTTAAAATAAAGCTGTTGAAGAACATTGTCACGCATGACTGCCATACGTTTATCGTAAGCTTCTGTCTTATCAAGACCCTTGCTTCTTGCTGCTTTTGCGAGTGCCTGCATATCTAAATAAGCTTTTAAAACCATCATACGGCGTTGTTCATCAGGAAAACGTGCTAAATTAGGATTTATTTCAAGCGCTAAATCATCCAATTGGCCTGCTGTAATATTTTTCCCATCAATAACCGCCATAACATGAGAAGGAGAAACGGCTTTTTCAGAAGCTTTCTCTAAAGTCTTTAAATCACTCGACGATGAATTCAAACCTTCTTGAGCACTCACCCCTAAACTTGTACTTGCCAATAAAGTTGATGCTAAAAAAAGCGTGATAAAGTTAAATTTCATAAATATACTCCTTAAAAATGAAGGCAGGTTCAAGATTCCAATTTTCTTTACCATAACACTTTAATCTTTAAACATAGAGAAATAAATTAGTAATTTTATTTTAAAAAAGTATAAAATCATCCTTTTATCTCAGTTTCTCCAATCCTATCTAATGCAGATGAAAAACATGATAATAGAGAAAAATGACATATTGTATCTTAAATTACTTTGTATTGTATCAGTTAAATAGCATACTTAAAGTTGACATAAAGCGCTTAGCCTCTTATCTCTACTTTACAATTAGAGTGAAAAATTGCACACCAGCAAGTATAATGGTACCATCTGCATTTCATGATGTCTCCAATGATATCAGACAACTTGAAGGAAATGTAGAGTATGGGGAGAGCATATGAATTTCCCAACAAGAGTGACAACAATTAAAAGAAAGGGCCAGAGATGGTCAGTTTAGGTGTTTTTGCCCGTAAGTTTTTTGGTTCAGCTCATGAGCGACATCTCAAAGCACTCCGCCAAAAAGTTGCACAAATTAATGCTTTGGAAGAACAATTCGTAAAATTAAGTGATGAGCAGCTTTGCCAAAAAACAGATGCCTTTCGTAAACGTCTTAGTGAAGGTGAAAGTGTTGATTTGCTCTTACCAGAAGCTTTCGCGACTGTTCGTGAAGCCGCAAAACGTGTTTATGACATGCGTCCTTTTGACGTACAACTTATTGGTGGAATGGTCCTTCACGATTGCGGCATAGCTGAAATGCGTACTGGTGAAGGTAAAACCTTAATGGCAACTCTACCAATTTATCTCAATGCATTGGAAGGTAAAGGCGTTCATGTTGTGACAGTAAACGATTATCTCGCCAGTCGTGATGCTGAAACAATGGGAAAAATTTTTAGTTTTCTAGGGCTTACAACAGGCGTGATTCTTCATGATCTTGATAGTGATGCCCGCCGAGAGGCCTATGCATGCGACATCACCTATGCCACAAATAATGAACTAGGTTTTGATTATTTGCGTGATAATATGGCCTTCGATCGTAGTCAAATGGTCCAACGTGGACATCATTACGCAATTGTCGATGAAGTTGATTCGATTCTTATTGATGAAGCCCGTACCCCCCTTATTATTTCTGGTCCTCTAGAAGATCGTACTGACTTCTATAACCTTATTGATACATTTATTCCTGCCTTAACTCCAGAAGACTATGAAATAGACGAAAAACAAAAAACAACGACCTTTACCGAAGTTGGTACTGAAAAAATTGAAAAAATGCTCGAACAAGCTGGGCATCTTAAAGGTGAGAGTCTTTATGACATAGAAAATGTCGCTATCGTTCATCATGTCAATAATGCTCTAAAAGCTCATAAACTGTTTGCTCGCGATAAAGATTACATTGTTCGCAATGATGAAATCGTTATTATTGACGAATTTACAGGGCGAATGATGCCTGGGCGGCGTTATTCTGAAGGACTTCATCAAGCGTTAGAAGCTAAAGAGCATGTTGCTATTCAACCAGAAAACCAGACACTTGCTTCCATCACTTTCCAAAATTACTTCCGTATGTATAGGAAATTATCTGGCATGACTGGAACTGCAACAACAGAAGCCGAAGAATTCAGAAATATTTATGGTCTTGACGTTGTCGAAATCCCTACAAATTTGCCAATACAACGTATTGATGAAGATGATGAGATTTATCGAACAGCAGAAGAGAAATATCGGGCAATTGTGCGTGATATCCGTCAAGCGCACGAAAAAGAACAGCCTATTCTTGTTGGAACAACCTCTATTGAAAAGTCAGAACAATTGGCAGAGCGTTTGCGAAAAGAAGGCATTACCGATTTTAGAGTCTTAAATGCTCGCTATCACGAACAAGAAGCATATATCATTGCGCAAGCAGGCGTTCCTAGAGCTCTCACCATTGCAACCAACATGGCAGGACGCGGTACGGATATACAGCTTGGTGGTAATGTTGAAATGCGCATCCGACAAGAGTTACAGGATATCCCCGAAGGTCCAGAGCGGACAGCTAAAATTGAAGAAATAAAAAAAGATGTTCAGAAGCTTAAAGAAAAAGCTTTAGCGGCTGGAGGGCTTTACGTTATCGCTACTGAACGTCATGAAAGCCGTCGTATTGATAACCAGCTTCGTGGACGTTCTGGTCGCCAAGGCGATCCTGGTCGCTCAAAATTCTTTCTCTCTCTTCAAGATGATCTTATGCGTATCTTTGGCTCTAACCGTATGGATGGTATGCTGCAAAAACTTGGATTGAAAGAAAATGAAGCTATTATCCATCCATGGATTAATAAAGCCCTTGAAAAAGCACAAAAAAAGGTCGAAGCACGAAACTTTGAAATTCGTAAAAATCTGCTAAAATATGATGATGTCATGAATGATCAACGCAAGGTTATTTTTGAACAGCGTATGGAGGTCATGAACGCAGATGATTTATCAGAAATGATCCTTGAAATGCGCAATGAAGTCGTAGAGGATCTCGTAGAGGCTTATATTCCATCAGGGACATATTCTGAAAAATGGGATGCAAAAACTCTTGAAGAAGAGCTTCAACAACTCTTTAATCTTGAGCTTCCAGTGGAAGAATGGGCAAAAGAAGATGGAATTGCCGAGGAGCAAATTCTAGAGCGTGTATCAGATGCTGTTACAAAACTTGAAAATGAGCGTACTGAACGATATTCTCCAGAAGTTATGGCTTATTTTCACAAAGCAGTATTGCTCGAAACTATTGACACGTTATGGCGTGAACATCTGGTGAGTTTAGACCATTTGCGTTCTGTTGTTGGTTTTCGTGGTTATGCGCAGCGGGATCCGCTCAATGAATATAAGACAGAATCATTTGAACTCTTTCAAAGTATGTTGAGAAATTTGCGCCGAATTGTCACTTCTAAGCTTATGCGCTTTGAAATCATTCAACACCCCACAGAACCGACCATACCTGAGCAAACTGATGCTGCTTCTTCTGTCTTTAATGATCAAAGTCAAGAAAATGCTCCCACCTTATCGGCACGATCACAAGAAAATAGATTTGTTAATCCACAAGATCGTGACCCTAACGATATAACCACATGGGGAAAAGTTGGACGTAATGAGCGTTGTCCTTGCGGTTCAGAGAAAAAATACAAACACTGTCATGGAGCCTTTATTTGAAAAGCAAATTATGCAAATGAATAAAAAGCGAAATTATGAGCAAGAATTGCGCACCGCTGGTTTAAGAGTAACACGTCAACGACGAGTTATTCTTGATATTTTGACTGATACAAATGATCATCCCAATGCATTTGAAATTTTTCAGCGTGCAAACAAAATAGATTCGAATATTTCACTCTCAACTGTTTATCGAACCATGAAAATATTAGAAGGAAATGGAACAATTCATCGCCATAGCTTTAGTGGTGGTCCATCTCGTTTTGAGCAAGCAGATGGGCAACATCATGATCATCTCATTGATATAGAAACAGGACAAGTCATCGAGTTTCATTCTGATGTTATTGAAAAGCTACAAGAGGAAATTGCAAAATCTCTTGGCTATGATATTATTCATCACCGCCTTGAACTTTACGGAAAAAAAAACTCTTAAAAAAGTGATCATATATCATTAGATAAAAGACCTCAGGCAAATCAAATTTTATAAAAATTTACCTTTAAAATATAATAGTTTTCATTGGCAAAAAAAAAGAATTGCTTTATTACCCCTCTTTGTATGATGCTATACGGTAATTCATTGCCAATATTATAACAAAAAATCATTGCAACAAAATATTATAAAAAATTGTATTATAAAAAATTAGGCCAATATTATCATGGTTTCCTTGCCACAAGATCGTATGAGACAGCTTGAAAAGCGCTTTGAAATAATTGAAAGCCAAATGACGACGAATCCAAATGCTGAAACATATGTCAAATTAGCTTCTGAATATGCAGAACTACAACCCGTTATTGCCTCTATACGCGCATTAAATGCTCTTTACGAAGAGATTACAGAATTAGAAACGATTATCAACGATAAACAAACAGATATAGAGATGCGTAATCTTGCCCAAGAAGAGCTACCATCGTTATATAAAAAAGTAGAGCAATTTGAAAAAGAACTCCAGATTCTGCTTTTGCCTAAAGATGTTGCTGATGAAAAAAACGCTATTGTTGAAATTCGTGCAGGAACGGGTGGATCAGAAGCAGCACTTTTTTCCGGTGATCTTTTCCGCATGTATGAACGTTATGCCCATGCTCACCATTGGAAAGTAGAAGTTATTTCACTTAGTGAGGGGGAAGTTGGCGGATATAAAGAGATTATTGCTACCATTTCAGGAAAAGGTGTCTTTTCTAAATTGAAATATGAATCAGGGGTTCATCGTGTGCAACGCATCCCTGAAACAGAAACAGGTGGACGTATCCATACATCTGCTGCTACCGTTGCTGTGCTTCCAGAAGCTGAAGATATTGATATTGATATTCGTCCTGAAGATATTCGTATCGACACAATGCGTGCATCCGGAGCAGGAGGACAGCATGTTAATACAACGGATTCAGCTGTTCGTATCACGCATATTCCAACAGGAATTATGGTCGTACAAGCAGAAAAATCACAACATCAAAACCGAGCAAGAGCCCTTCAAATTTTACGGGCACGCTTATTCGATATCGAACGACAAAAAGCGGAAAGTGAACGTTCAGCTTCTCGTAAAAGCCAAGTTGGTTCTGGTGATCGCTCAGAACGTATTCGTACCTATAATTTTCCACAAGGACGTGTCACGGATCACCGTATTAATCTAACCTTGTATAAGCTTGATCGCATTCTAGAGGGAGATCTTGATGAGCTTCTTCATGCACTCATCTCAGATCATCAAACAACACTGCTGATGGAAATGGATAATAATTGAGCAAATATTCTTTCAAGAATGTCATCCAACAAATGCAAGAAAAATTGCGCACGAAAGGAATTGCTGAAGCCGATCTCGATGCGAAAATACTCGTTGAATGGATAACAGGAATAAATGCTGCTGAAAGAATTTCTAAACCAGATATGCATCTATCTTCTGAGCATATTATACAAATAGAACAAGCTTTACAACGGCGTATTGCAGGCGAACCCGTTTACCGTATTATAGGAGCACGAGAATTTTATGGTATATCTTTTACATTGTCTCAAGAGACGTTAGAACCTCGCCCTGATACAGAAACGCTGATAGATCTTGTTCTCCCTTTTCTCCAAAAACAGGTCGAAAATTCGAGAAAAACAACATTCCTTGATATGGGAACAGGAAGTGGCGCCATTGCTATTGCACTCCTTAAACAAATTCCCCAATCCTATGCGGTGGCAGTCGATATTTCTGAAGATGCCCTTAGAACAGCAAAAAAAAATGCAAAAAATGCTGAAGTAGCACACCGCTTCACACCTCTTCTTAGCGACTGGTTTGTTTCTGTCGCAGATCGCTTTGATTTTATTGTTTCCAATCCACCTTATATTCCCGCAAAAGATATCAAAAAACTTGCAAAAGAAGTGCGCTTACATGACCCATTGCGCGCTCTGATAGGAGGAGAAGATGGACTTGATTTTTATCGAAAACTCGCCCATGAAGCAGCCAACTACTTAAAAGAAAACGGCTATATCGCTGTTGAAATTGGTTTCTCTCAAGAAAATGAAGTCTGCAATTTGTTCGAAAAAAATGGTTTTCAATGTTTAGAAGTGCGCAAAGATCTAAGTGGAATACCCCGCGCACTTCTATTTGCATGCAAACATTAAAATTCCCAATCATCATCCGTGGTAGCAACCGCCTTGCCGATGACATAAGAAGAACCTGCCCCTGAAAAAAAGTCGTGATTTTCGTCAGAGTTTGGTGATAAAGCTGCCAAAATAGCGGGATTAACACGACAAACCTCAGGGGGGAAAAGAGCTTCAAAACCTAAATTCATTAAAGCCTTGTTTGCATTATAATGAAGAAAAATTTTAACATCTTCTGTCAATCCAAGCGCATCATAAAGATCTTCAGTATATTTGCACTCAATGTTATAAAGATCAAAGAGCAGGTTAAAAGCAAAATCTTTAATTTCTTGTCTTTTGGCTTCATCAAGCTTTGCAAAGCCCAATTGGAATTTATAACCTATATAATAACCATGGACTGCTTCATCACGAATGATTAGTCGAATGAGGTCTGCTGTATTGGTCAACTTAGCGCGACTGGCCCAATACATGGGCAAATAAAAACCAGAATAAAATAAAAAGCTTTCCAGCAAAGTCGAAGCAATTTTTTTCTTAAGTGGATCATTTGCTTCATAACGCTCAAGTACTAATCTAGCCTTTTTCTGCAAATGAATATTTTCTTCTGACCATCTAAACGCGTCATCAACTTCTACCGTCGAACAAAGGGTTGAAAAAATAGAGGAATAAGAACGTGCATGAACCGCTTCCATGAAGGCAATATTCGTCAAAACTGCCTCCTCATGCTCTGTTATCGCATCAGCCAGAAGCGAAATGGCCCCTACAGTGTTTTGAATTGTATCTAAAAGCGTTAGTCCTGTAAAAACACGAATTGTCAATTTACGTTCTTCATCCGTTAAGCTTGACCATGAGGGAATGTCATTGGAAAGTGGAACCTTCTCAGGTAACCAAAAATTCCCAGTTAAGCGATTCCATACTTCAAGATCCTTCTCATCATGTAATCTATTCCAATTAACAGCGCACACAACAGGATTTTTGGTTGTAATCTTTGTCATATGATGATCTCCTATAAACTGCAAGAAACACAGCCATCAACTTCCGTTCCACTTAATGCTACTTGCCGTAACCGTACATAGTAAATACTCTTGATACCCTTTTTCCAAGCATAAATTTGTGCGCGGTTAATATCACGTGTGGTCGCTGTATCAGGAAAAAATAATGTTAATGAAAGACCTTGATCAACATGCTGTGTTGCAGCAGCATAGGTATCTATAATTTTTTCAGGGCCAATCTCATAAGCATCTTGGTAAAAATTCAAATTCGTATTATCCATATAAGGAGCGGGATAATAAACGCGTCCAATTTTTCCCTCTTTGCGAATTTCAATTTTTGAAGCAATTGGATGAATAGAAGAAGTGGCATGATTAATATAGGAAATAGATCCCGTAGGTGGAACTGCCTGCAAATTGCGGTTATAAAGCCCATACTCAATAACTAATTTTTTGAGTTCCTGCCAATCCTTTTGATCTGGGATAACAATATTATTCCGTGCAAAAAGCTCTTGCACAAGCGCAAATTGCGGTTTCCATTCTTTTTCAATATATTTTTCGAAAAAACTTCCATCTGCATAAGCTGATTTTTCAAACCCTGCAAACATTTCTTGACGTTCGTGCGCAATTAAATTGGAAGCCCGTATGGCATGATATGTCACAATATAAAAATAGATATTGGTAAAATCAATCGCTTCTGGAGACCCATAATAGATCTGCTCACGCGCTAGAAACCCATGCAAATTCATTTGTCCCAAACCAATCGCATGACTTTCAGCATTGCCTTTCGCAATGGAAGGCACACAGGCAATATTGCTCATATCCGAAACAGCAGTAAGAGCACGAACAGCAGATTCCACGGTCTGTCCAAAATTAGGACTTTCCATTGCTTTGGCAATATTCATGGATCCAAGATTACAGGATATATCACTTCCAATCGTGCGATAAGTTAAATCTGTCTCCAGTTCACTCGCCTCACTCACCTGCAAAATTTCTGAACATAAATTGCTCATACTTATGCGCCCAGCTATCGGATTCGATCGATTAGCAGTATCCTCAAATAAAATATAGGGATAACCGGACTCAAATTGAATTTCCGCTAATGTCTGGAAAAAAACGCGTGCACTTATTTTCTTTTTACGAATCTTTGCATTATCAACAAAAGAACGATAATGCTCCGTTAAAGAAATATCGCTAAAAGGCTTACCTGTCACACGCTCGATATCATACGATGAGAAGAGATACATATCCTCATTATTCCGTGCAAGCTCAAAAGTAATATCAGGAATAACGACACCAAGCGAAAGCGTTTTAATTCTAACTTTTTCATCAGCATTTTCACGCTTTGTATCCAAAAATTTCATAATATCTAAATGATGAGCATGCAAATAAACAGCTCCAGCCCCCTGTCGTGCCCCAAGCTGATTGGCATAAGAAAAAGAATCTTCCAAGAGTTTCATCACCGGTAAAACACCTGAGGACTGATTTTCTATTTGCTTAATTGGTGCCCCTGCTTCCCGCAAATTCGTTAAACAAAGCGCCACACCTCCACCACGTTTTGAAAGCTGCAAAGCCGAATTAACCGCACGACCTATCGATTCCATATTATCTTCAACACGTAGCAAAAAACACGAAACCAATTCACCTCGTTGTTTTTTCCCAGCATTTAAAAATGTCGGTGTTGCCGGTTGAAAACGTCCTGTAATAATTTCATCCACAAAATTTTCAGCAAGAGCTTTATTCCCTTGTGCCAAATATAAAGCTACAAGACAGACGCGATCTTCATAACGTTCAAGATAACGTTTCCCATCAAAAGTCTTCAGTGTATAGCTGGTATAATACTTAAATGCGCCTAAAAAGGTAGGAAAACGAAACTTAAATGCATAAGCACGTTTAAAAAGTTTTTTAATAAAAGAAAAATCATAAAGCTCAAATAAAGCTTTTTCATAATAACCTTCTTCTATTAAGTAATCTATTTTTTCCTTCAGGTTATGAAAAAAAACTGTATTTTGATTAACATGCTGAAGAAAATATTGCCGTGCGGCAAGCCGATCCATATCAAATTGAATATGACCATTTTCATCATAAAGATTAAGCATTGCATTCAGCGCATGATAATCAGTAATCTGATCCGATTTCTGCGATTGTCCTATACCAATTGTTTCCAAAATATTTCCAATCCCTTTTTTACATAAATAACGTCTTCATCAGTTCCACGCAGCTCAAAACGATAAAGGCAAGGTACACAACATTTTTCAGCAATAATTTTACTTGCTAAATTATAATAGCGACCAAAATTACGATTCCCACCGCCAATAACACCACAAATTAATTTTCGGTTCTCAGCTTCATTAAGAAACTGGACAACGGCTTTCGGCACTGCCCCTCTTCCTTCACCATCTGCATATGTAGGAACAACCAGTACATAAGGTTCACCAACCAATGCAGAAGGCTTTCTTTTATCAATTTTGAAGAGTCGTTGACCAAGCTGCGAGACAAAATGCTGTGTATTACCCGTTGCACTCGAATAATAAACAATAAGCCCCATTAAGCACAAAGACCACTAATCATATCTGGTCTAAAACCAGACCAATGATTTTCACCACAAACAACGACAGGAACCTGACGATACCCCAGAGATTGAACAAAACTGTATGCTTGTTCATCACAGGAAATATCAACAACACGATAACGAATGCCTTTTGCATCAAAAGCGCGGCGTGTAGCATCACATTGGACACAAGATGGTTTACTATAAATAGTGATCGACATTTTCTTCAACTTTCACAATTCCAAACAATCAACCCTCAAAGGTCAATCTAATAATTTTATAGGTACTCAAGAATAACAAAAAATAGAAATTGTACGCAAAGCATGTGGTTATTTTTCAAATAGTACACAGCTTCCTGAATATAACAGAATTCCTCATCAAATAACTTCAAAGACTATGATGAGAATAAGAGATTATTCTACAACTTAAATGGCAAAGTCCCCTAGTTATAAAACAATCTTTTGCTTGCATTACAATTCCCTCCTGCTGTCTAAAAAACTAACGTTCTAAACTACCGTTTTCCAAGAGCTCTGTTTTACTCTTTTACGGCAAAAATCAATTACAAAAATGAAAGGGAATCCTTCCAAAAGAGATCCTTCAGCAAAAATACTGTTATACCCTTGGTCAATAAACTCTTTACAATAATGGAAATAACTTAGATACCAAACGAAACACACTAACACCCTCTCTTGTGCTTATTTAGAATCACCAATCATTTTGATACTATATATAGTATATACTCTCTCTCTTTCGTCAAGGTGAATTCAATTATTATTTTTAATTTTCCACGATCTTCCCACTAAAATTTTCAGTACTCAAAACTATGTAATAATATAACATTTTGTTGACAAACGTTATATTATTACATAGTTTCCAAAATAATAAGCAACGATGGTAAAAAATATGGATCTGCTCTTCAATAAGACAACATTAGGCTATAGGAATAGAATAGCAATAAAGAACTTTTCAGCAAAGTTAAAAGCTGGTTCATTGGTCGCAATAACAGGTGATAATGGCGCTGGAAAATCGACACTGCTAAAAGCCATCGCCGGATTGATTAAACCTCTTAAGGGAAAAATTATAAAACAAAAAAAAAGTCGCATTGCTTATCTTGCTCAGCAATGTGATATAGATCAAACATTTCCAATTGATGTGAAAACGCTTGTAAAAACAGGACTGTGGTCTTTTTGTGGATTATGGAAAAATCAACGCCCTTATGATTCTAAGATTCAAAATGCGCTTAAAATGGTTGGGCTTACAGAACTCGCACCCCGTTCACTTGAAACATTATCAGGCGGGCAATTACAACGCGCTCTTTTTGCACGTATCATTGTGCAAGATGCCAATATTATTTTGCTTGATGAACCTTTCAATGGTGTAGATCATAGTACCCAAAAAGACCTTCTTGCACTGATCACATACTGGCAACAGCAAGGACGCACAATTCTCACCGCACTCCATAACCCTCTCATCGTGCAAGAATTTTTCCCCCAAATGATTCAAATTGATCAACAAAACGCCTTTTATGGAGAAACAACACAGTTTTTAAACAACACCATTCATCACGTTATGCCACCTCTCTCATCCAATTCTTTCCCTGTTAGCGCACAAAAACAAAATCTTCCCATCAATGATCCTCTCTTTCTTAGGTTATAAGACGTGTATGCATTTTTTCTTGCCCCCTTTGTTGATTTCCAATTTATGCAAAACGCCCTTATCGGTTCTATTTTCCTGTCTATTAGCGCTTGTCCTGTTGGTGTGTTTTTGATGCTCCGTGGAATGAGCTTGACAGGAGATGCTATCTCTCATGCCATTCTTCCTGGTGTTGCAACTGCTTTTCTGATTTGTGGTTTTTCCCTCATATCTATGACACTTGGTGGCATCTTCGCTGGTCTTATTGTTGCTTTAGCAACCATTTTGATTTCACGAAACAGCTTTCAGAAAGAAGATGCATCCATGACCGTCTTTTATCTTATTGCACTCGCGGCAGGTGTCATTATTATCTCACTGAAAGACTCAACAATTGAGCTGCTTCATCTCTTATTCGGATCGGTTCTTGCACTTGATGCACAAGCCCTTTGGTTAATCGCTACTATAATGCTGATTACACTATGCAGCCTTTGTATTTTTTGGCGTGCACTCGTTTTAGAAAGCTTTGACCCCCTCTTTTTTAAATCACTCTCTCCATTGAGTAAATATATTCATATTTCATTGCTTGGACTTGTGGTGTTGAATCTGGTTGGAGGCTTTCAATCACTAGGAACATTACTCTCCGTTGGCATTATGATGATTCCAGCCATTACAGCCCGTTTTTGGTTTTCACGGCTAGGCCCTATTTGCGCGCTTTCCACTCTTTTTGGAATCATTTCTAGCGTATGTGGTCTTCTGCTTTCTTTTCATCTTTCACTTCCCTCCGGCCCTGCTATCATCATTGCCGCAGGGTTTATTTATCTTGTTTCCTGTTTGATAAGTCCACGTGGCTTTATTGTAACATGGTTTCCCCACCTCTTTTATACCTCCTCACTTTAAGGAAAAAAATGTGCCTAAGTTTGCTCAAAAATTTGCTCTTCTTGGAGCTTTATTGCTTGCCCTTTCTCCATTTTCTGCTTCTGCACACAATAAAATCAAAGTTGTTGCGAGCTTTTCTATTCTCGCAGATCTCGTCAAAAATGTAGGAGACAACCATATCTCTATGACCACTTTTGTAGGTCCCAATGCGAATACCCACACTTATGAACCTACCCCCCATGATGCTCAAGCTCTTAGAAATGCTCAAATTATTTTCATCAACGGGCTTCATTTAGAAGGATTTATTGATCGCCTCATTACAGCAAGTGGTACAAAAGCACTTCTTGTCGAAGTTAGCGCTAACATTCCCTCCCTCAAAATGAAAAATCAAGAACATAATGCCCATCACCACCACAGCGTTATTGATCCACACGCTTGGCAAACCATTCCCAATGTCAAAATCTATGTGAAAAATATCGCTGCTGCTTTTTGTAAAATCGATCCACAATCCTGCACCAGCTACAAAAAAAATGCCGAAACCTACATTCAAAAACTTAAAATAGCACAAGATACCCTGAAAACAAAAATTGCTACCATTCCTAAAGATAAACGTATCATTATCACATCTCATGACGCCTTTGGCTATTTTGCCAAGGAATATGGTTTTACTATCCTTGCCCCTCAAAGTGCTTCAACAGAAGCTGAAGCATCCGCAGCCGATGTTGCTAAACTTATCAAACAAATTAAAGCGAATAAAGCAGCTGCACTATTCGTTGAAAATATCTCTAATCCCCGTCTCATAAAACAGATTGCAAAAGAAACAGGTTTGACAATTGGTGGAACACTTTATTCTGATGCATTGTCAAACAAAAATGGTCCAGCAGCAACTTATCTCGATATGATGGAACATAATGTGAATACCATCATTGATGCCATCACAAAACATTAAGATCTTCTACAAAAGAGATAAAAAAGAGTTCATAAAATCATAAGTCTATGATTTTATTACTAATGATGCCCAACATCTATAATTGATAACATTGATATGAAATAAAGTGACTTTTACAGAGAAATTTATATTCTATAGATTCTAAGATAGATAAAGTAAGTGGATTTATTACCTCATGGTGCCCAAACCATCAGCAGTAGCACTCTACTTTTCAATGATTCTTTTACAATAACTCTCGACACTTGAAACGATTCATAAGAAGCATTTGGTGTCTCTTTCTTAAAATATTTTTATCTATCCAACTCCATTTATAACATGCAAATGGGATTAGCGTATGAATAAAAACCACTTGAAGAAAAAATGCCTCTTCTAAAGAGTCTCAACACAATAATTGTTGCAATGTTGGAGACTGAAAGAGAGTATGATGATGTCCCCAGCTTGCACTTTTATAAGCATAAAGATGGCGATACACTATGGATTTTATGTTATACCACTCATAAAAGACTGCGTGAAAAAATAGTTGGAACAACCTTGCAAGATATTTTTTAAAACAAGTGCGTGAATTGGCAACCCAATAGCCTTCTGTTTAGGTATTCTGTTTTGTATGAGAGGTGCAATTCTATTCAAAGAACGTAATAAAAAAATGTGTTCAGCAATGCGTAATCTCCATTATGTAAGAGACATTGGCTCAGATTTTTTTTTGAAAATCGCAATACTAAATTAAAAGATGAGGCTAAGGATAGAAACTATTTTTTATCTTGATGCTTTCATATTCTCCCTAAATTAAGCTGTCTCCTCATTTTAGAAATTACATAAGAAGACAAGCTTATTCCACTCTGACATACAAAAACTGAATACAGCACCGAACCGTCTTCATATTTGTCTCAAACATACTGCTGTATAAAGTTTAGGTTGATTTATAAGCAAAAAAAAAGCACGCGCTTTATAAGAAAGTAATATCATAAAACCATTAATAGACTGGCAATATATTGAAAAAATATACCAGATTTTATAAAATGCTTTGCAAAACAATAATATAACTGTCTTTGTCTCTGCTGATTCTTATAGGTGTTCGCACCAATCCCTTATGTTATATTCATAAAGATCTGTTTTAGGATGATCTATAGGCAATTTTTAACTCAAGACTATAGAAAGATCGATGAGATGTTACAGATGTGTTTCATCTGCTTTTATCGTTAACAGTCATGAAAATTCTAAAACAAGCACGCCTTCTATATCTCAGTGATTTTTTTGCAACTTATCAGATACCCTCGCTGAGAATTGCATAGTGATTTACATGAGAAAAAATAAACTTGTAGCATGCGCGCATAGGTTTCTCTCTAATTTATGTGATTGGTAGAAAAAACAAATGCTTCTTATAGGAGCTCTGAAACCATTTTAGATCATATGGTCAGCGGTAAAATAGAATGCGCCTATTCTCGTACAGACTATTTAGAACAGCGTCGTATTTTGTGGATCAAATAGACTTCTTATGTTAGGGATCAAAGCTAAGATATGGGGTGCATCCTCCCTTATCTGTGACGCATTTTTTCTCTCTATTTCTCTCATTTACTTTTTATAAGATACATAAATTATTACATAAAGAAACATATGATAATATGTTGTTTTTTATAATGAAAATGATGTTTGAAAATAATATTCTTCTTACAGACCGTGAAACCGCAAAATTTTTTCATATAAATGTTTTGACATTCTCAGCGCCATGGGACAATGGATCATTACCAAAACTATTAAAATTTTGTTTTTAATCCCGCCGGTTACAACCTGATTTTGTAAATGTAATCGAGAAAGTCAAAAAGCAACATTATCATGACGCAGCATAAAAGAGAGTCGTGTCACATCAATTAATGCTTACTTATTATTTGTGCGCTTTCCTGTGTTTTTATTAAAAGTATGAAAATTCTGATGAGCAACTGTGAAACTTAGTTTTTGACCATAGTCGTGTGTCAAGCGTTCTTTTATTTCAATCGTAAAGATGATACCATTCCAACGCGTTAAAACATGGCAACCTGTTCCAATAGGCTTGATAAGCTCAATTTTTGTGTGAAAGACTGGTCCTTTATCTGGATGTTCGCCCAATAAGATTATTTCAGGTCTGAATGCTAAAAGATCAGTTTCTTCGCCATAAGTAAATGAATGCCCTAAATGTTGTTCTAAGACATGGCGATCAAGAAAATTCATAGGAGGAGAACCAATAAAATCAGCAACAAATGTTGTTGCTGGAGTATCGTAAATTTCCATTGGTGTTCCAATTTGCTCGATAGCTCCTTTATTCAAAACGACTATTCTATCAGCTAATGTCATAGCTTCTAGTTGATCATGGGTAACATAGAGGCTCGTTGTTCCTAATGAACGCTGTAGTGTTTTTATTTCAATACACATTTGCGCCCGTAATTTTGCATCAAGATTTGAAAGAGGTTCATCAAAGAGAAAAACACGGGGTTGACGTACAATCACACGCCCCATTGCAACACGCTGGCGTTGTCCTCCTGATAATTGTCGTGGTTTACGATCAAGAAATGGTTCTATCTCCAAAAGCTTTGCAGCATGTGCGATACGTTTTTTAATTTCTTCTTTAGGGGTTTTACGATTTTTAAGACCATATTCTAAATTTCCACGAACTGTCATATGGGGATAAAGGGCATAATTTTGAAAAACCATAGCGATATCACGATCAGCTGGTTCACGATCATTGATACATTCGTTATCAATGCATAATTCACCTGAGGTAACTTGTTCAAGTCCTGCTATAATACGTAATAAGGTCGATTTTCCGCACCCTGAAGGACCGACAAGAACAAGAAGTTCTTTATCGGCAACAGTTAAGTTTAAATCATCAATGACCAGAATGCCGTTGTCATACTGTTTTTTTATATTTGATAACTGGATTATGGCCACAATTACTTCTCCGTTTCAATAAGGCCTTTGATAAAAAGCCGCTGCATGAAGATAACAACAAGAACAGGGGGAACCATGGCAACAACCGATACTGCCATGAGTATATTCCATTGAGGATCATGTTGAAGTGATTCGACAATAAGCTGTTTTAAAATAATAAGGATCGTTTGATGATTTTGATCCGTTGTGATGATAAGAGGCCAGAGATATTGTATCCATCCATAAATGAACATAATGATAAATAAAGCAGCGATATTGCTTTTACTAAGAGGAAGAAGGATATCCTTAAAAAATTTAACTGGACCCGCACCATCAACACGTGCCGCCTCTAAGAGTTCATCTGGAACAGTCAAAAAAAACTGGCGAAATAAAAATGTAGCGGTTGCAGATGCAATAAGTGGAATAATCATTCCACTGTAGGTGTTAACCATCCCCAATTTTGCAACAATCTCATAGGTTGGAAGAATACGAACTTCGACAGGGAGCATCAATGTAACAAAAATAAGAACAAAAGCAGTTTTTCGGAAGGGAAAGCGCATGTAAATAATTGCATAAGCAGACAAAAGTGAAATAATAATTTTTCCAATACTAATCCCAAGAGCCATAATGAATGAATTCATTAAGAGTGGCCAGAGGTTGGGCAAACCTAGCCGTGCAAGGCCATCACCAAAGATTGTTTTATAATTTTCCAGAGCGTATTTCCCAGGCAAAAGAGGGAGTGTTCCTGAGTTAAATGCTGCTGAACTATGAGTTGATGCAATGATAGCAACATAAACTGGAAAGCAAATAATGATAATACCAACAATGAGAGTAATATGGGTTAGAAATTTCAAAACAGGGCGATTTTCAACCATAATTTGTTTCCTAATATTGTACACGGCGCTCAATCCAGCGAAACTGGATAAACGTTAAGACAATAACCATCAACATCAATATTGTTGATTGTGCTGCTGATGCACCGATTATTTGATTTCTAAAGCCATCGTCATATACTTTATAGACGAGTATGCTCGTTGCACGCGCAGGACCTCCAGAAGTTGTATTATCAATAATACCAAAAGTATCAAACATAACATAATTGACATTGACAATAAGAAGGAAAAACGTCGTTGGTGAAATTTGCGGGAAGACCACTGTCCAAAATCGTTTAAAAGGACCAGCACCATCAATGGCGGCTGCTTCTATTTGAGAACGCGGAACAGACTGAAGACCTGTAAGAAAAAAGAGAAAATTGTAAGAAATTTGTTTCCAACTAGCCGCAATGACAATAAGAATCATTGCTTGAGTGCCATTAATACGATAATTCCATAGCACTCCTATTTTCTCGAGAAGAAAAGGCATAATTCCGATGGTGGGATGAAAGATAAACAGCCATAATATACCTGCCAATACTGGAGCAACAGCATAGGGCCAAAGCAAAAGCATTGTATAAGCCTTTTTTGCACGGATGACACGATCAACACAGACAGCTAAGAGAAGTGATATTGTCATTGAAGCGACAGTAACTGAGATGGAAAATACTGCGGTTGTAAGAAGCGATTGCCGATAAGTAGGATCAGAAAGAACGGTTAGATAATTCTCAAAACCAATAAAGGTTGTTGTAAAGCCAAAAGGGTCTTCACGCTCAAAAGATGATTTTATTGCTTGAGCAGCAGGCCAAAAGAAAAACAAAAAAGTCACAAAAAGCTGAGGAAAAAGCAGTCCATAAGAAAGTAGATTATTTTTAAAATATGCATGTTTTTCTTGCATTCGTAGGGCTCTTTAAATGTAGAGACTTTAAAAAGGTAAACAAAAAGGACTCAACTGTTTTTGTTGAGTCTTTAATGTTTAACAATAAAACGAAATTAATGATTAGATCTTTCAAATTCACGCAAGAGTTTATTTCCACGTTCAACGGTCTCATCTAAACCATCTTTCGGCGTTTTTGAACCACTAAGAACAGCTTCCAACTCTTGATCAAGAATGGCACGGATTTGTGGTAAATTACCAAATCTTATCCCTTTTGAGTTAACTGTTGGTGGATTAAGATTAATCTGTTTGATAGCTATATCCGCACCTGGCGTTTTTTCATAGAAATGTTGTTTTTTACTCAATTCATAAGTCGTTTTTGTGGTTGGAAGATAACCTGTCTCCTGATGCCATTTTGCTTGATTTTCTGTTTTCGAAAGAAATTTAAGAAAAGCGGCTGCCCCTGCATATTCCTTTGGGGTATGGCCCTTAAACGCCCAAATAGAAGCTCCCCCAATAACTGAATTTTGTGGTGCTCCTTCTGTATCCTTATAGTACGGTAGCATACCAACCCCCACATTAAACTGAGCTTCAGAAACAATTCCAGCATGTGATCCTGAAGATTGCATAAAAATTGCACAATTTTGTGCCATAAACATTGGTGTTGAATCTAATGCACCTGCTGGACCACCATAGCGGAAAATACCTTGATCAGACCACTTTTTCAGGTCAGTCCACATACGCACTTGTAAAGGTCCATTAAATGTAAGTTCTGAATCAAGTCCTTTAAAGCCATTTTCCTTTGTTCCAAACGGAACATTATGCAACGCTGAAAAATTTTCTATACCAATCCATTGAGCGGCATAAGCCATTGTAAAACCACAAGTTGCTGCTTTAGTCTCAAGAATTTTTTTGGAAAAGTTTTCTATATCTTGCCACGTTTTAGGAGGCTGTTCTGGATCAAGCCCTGCTTTTTTAAAGATATCTTTGTTATAATAAAGGATGGGTGTTGAAATATTGAATGGCATAGAAACCATACGCCCCTGTTCATCGGAGTAATAACCACTAATAGCAGGGAAATAATCTGTAGGATCAAATTCTTGTTTTGTATCAGCCATAAGTTGATAAAATGGGTAGATTGCGCCTTTTGCAGCCATCATAGTTCCAGTACCAACGTCATAAATTTGGGCAAGTACTGGCTGTTTCTTTCCACGAAATGCTGCAATAAGTGAAATCAACCCCTCTTCATATTCACCGCGATATGAAGAAACAACTTTATACTCAGATTGACTTGCATTAAAATCGTTAATGAGACTTTCAGTTTGCTTTCCTAATTCACCACTCATAGAATGCCAAAAGCTGATTTTTGTCTGCGCAAAACTTGCTGTTATTCCCGCTGTGGACATTATGATAGCAACCGTGGCCGCTATGGAAAGATAAAAACGACTCATGGTTCACCCTTTCTGAAGTGATGGAATACAAACTACCCCTAAATTTATAGTATTACACATGAACATGCTATGACAGTTTTATTTCAGAAACATATTCTCTCATTTAAACAGGAACCACCAAAAGGTCAAATGAATTTGTTTAAATTTATTCATTTTCTTTTATAAGCATTCTTATGTATTAACGAAGAGACAAATAAAACTTTTCTTAAAATTAAAAATCATTTTGAGCGCTTAATAGTCTCTTTCCCTGTAACAAGATCACGCCCCTCACGCAAAACAAAATGACAATGTATGACCAATTTCCATGCTGTTAAAAAATCTTTCAATACATCTACATTTCGTGATAGCTCCTATAATATAAGCCATAAAGCCTCTCCACTAAAGTATATAAGACTTTTTGTATACCATCACTTTTACACTTCATAAAAGTGCAAAACGACATCATCATGTGAGACCCTAATGCTTCAACAAATCTTGCATTTAAAATACGTTAAATGAATATTTTTATTCTTTTCTCAATCATTTTTTATCCACACACCAACCCTGCTTGTAATGTGCAAACGAATGATTTGAATTGATTCATTGTAAAAAGACTTGAAATAAGAGAAACTCACATATTAAAGACTCTTATTCACATGAATAAACCATTAATTATCATTATAAATCAATGTATTATTGTTATATATTAGATAATTTTATTCTTTTATTACGCTAGCTTTATGAAAATATATAGTTCCTTTTGTGTTGATGTGTTTTTTACCTTTGTGCACGCAATTGCAATGCGAGATCAGGTTGATCTGTCGTAATGTAATGTACAGGCATATCAAGCCAATGTGATAACCGAGCTTTTCCATTAATTGTCCATACCCCTACAGTAAAACCAGCCTCAAGAGCTGATTCAATAAAGTTCTGTGAAACAATGGAGCCATCTAAACTTAGATCAGAATAACCTAATTGCTTCCATTCAGAAAAATGACGGTACATATCACCTTCAAAATTATCAACACATGGACCAGATGGTATTCCTGCTTCAATAAAAGGACGAAGGATAAAAGGATCAAAACTAATTGCAGAAACCCGTTCTAATAAATTTCGGCTTTTTATTAGTGCAAGCGCTTTTTGGGATAATATTGTTTCACGCTCCACTTCACCACATGTTTTGATTTCAAGATGCAATGCAACATTCGTTGGTGCTAAAAGATCAAGCACTTCTTCTAATAAGGGAGGTGCTTCTTGGCTTCCTTTCACGCAGAGTTGTTTGCGTGTTTCATTATCAATGTCGTGAATATACCCCTTTTTCCCAACCAATTGGTCTAAACGGAAGTCGTGAAAGACAACCACTTCACCGCTTTTCAGCAAATGAACGTCGCATTCAACTTCATCAACACCTAACGCTATAGCATTATTAAATGCTGAAAGGGTATTTTCAGGATAAAGATGAGCTCCTCCACGGTGTGCAACAATTTTTTTCTCAGACATGCAAAATCCCACACTTCTCAATTTTAAACGATATTGACGTACAGATTGTCAGATAAAGGCTTATTCTTCATTTCAATTATTCCCATTCAATAGTACCAGGAGGCTTTGAGGTTACATCATATACAACACGATTAATCCCTCTAACTTCGTTAATAATACGTGCTGCTGTCTTACTTAAAAATGCCATATCATAGGGATAAAAATCAGCGGTCATTCCATCTACAGATGTGACAGCGCGAAGAGCACAAACAAATTCATAAGTGCGATCATCCCCCATAACACCAACAGTTTGAACTGGAAGAAGAACAGCAAAAGCTTGCCAAATTTCATCATAAAGACCGGCCTTACGGATTTCCTCAAGATAAATAGCATCTGCTTCGCGTAAAATTTCTAATTTTTCACGTGTTACAGCACCTGGACACCGAATTGCAAGGCCGGGACCTGGAAAAGGATGGCGACCAATAAACTGCTCCGGTAGCCCTAACTCTCGTCCTAGCGAGCGAACCTCATCCTTAAAGAGCTCACGTAACGGTTCTACAAGTTTCATCTTCATCTGTTCTGGTAGCCCACCCACATTATGATGGCTTTTAATGGTTACCGTTTCACCAATAGCAGACACACTCTCAATAACATCTGGATAAAGTGTTCCTTGTGCTAAAAACTCTGCACCTCCTATTTTTTTCGTTTCTTCTTCAAAAACTTCAATAAAAAGGCGACCAATTGTTTTGCGTTTTTTTTCTGGATCTGTCTCACCTTTTAAAGCATTAAGAAACACATCAGCAGCATTAACGTGAATAAGCTCTATATTATAGTGATCACGAAAGAGCGTGAGAACTTCTTCAGCTTCATTCTTGCGCATCAGCCCATGGTCTACCAAAATACATGTCAGTTGATCTCCTATAGCTTCATGAAGGAGTACCGCTACAACAGATGAATCCACTCCCCCTGAAAGACCACAAATCACACGACTTTTCCCAACTTTTTGTCGTATCGTAGCAATTGCCTGCTCACGATAAGAAGCCATTGACCAATTGCCTGTAATAGCAGAGATCTTATGAACAAAATTTTGCAAAAGTTTTGTACCATCCGGTGTATGGATAACTTCAGGATGAAACTGTACCGCATAAAAATGTCTTTTTTCATCCGCAATAGCCGCATAGGGAGCTCCTTTTGAGGTTCCTATGACACGAAAACCTTCTGGTAAAGCTGCCACACGGTCACCATGGCTCATCCATACTTGATAACGAGAACCTTTTTTCCACACTCCATCAAAAAGGGCACTCTCTTCTTGCACTTCCAAAAAAGCACGCCCAAATTCACGCTCATGCCCAACTTCAACCTTTCCTCCAAGCTGAACACACATGACTTGTTCACCATAGCAAATACCCAGAATCGGAATACCCGCCTCAAAAATTTCCATTGGAGCACGCGGAGAGCCCTCATCAATAACGGAATAAGGACTCCCTGATAAAATAATAGCTTTAGGATTTATGCGGCGCACAACTTCTAAAGCCAATTGAAAAGGAGCAATTT
Source organism: Bartonella sp. CL266QHHD (assembly GCF_042195355.1). Classification (NCBI taxonomy): domain Bacteria; kingdom Pseudomonadati; phylum Pseudomonadota; class Alphaproteobacteria; order Hyphomicrobiales; family Bartonellaceae; genus Bartonella; species Bartonella sp. CL266QHHD. Next base: position 34,548 of record NZ_JBHIOD010000068.1, on the reverse strand, counting down.
CACAATATACCCCCATTGCTCGTACCCGTCGTGCAATAAGTTGTGTAACTTGTGAACCAAAGTCAATAATAAGAACAGTGTCTGGATGTGATATGCTCATAGAAAACCAATCAACAATTGTAAAAGAAAACTCATGAGAGTTATGATTTAATCTTTCTCTTTTCACAAGCCTGTTTTCTTAAGAAAAAGATTATTCTCGTAAAGTTTATGATAAAAAGTGCAAAAATATGGATCAATGTTTTTTTTGCAACACAGATAAAAAGAACCCATCTGTTTGTGTTGTGGCTGGCGACAAAGTAAGTCCATAATTTGAAAAAACTGGTTGCACAGGAGAAAAACTAAAATGTTTCTGCCAAAGCGCTGGCATATCTATTGGAGAAAAATGAGAATGTTGTTGAAGGAAATGGGAAATTTGTTCCTCATTTTCATCTGTAAAAAGAGAACAGGTAATATAGATTAGGCGCCCATTTGGCTTAAGATAAGCTATCGCTTCATTCAAAATAGCCCTCTGTTCTGTTTGGCGTTGTTTCACCTGTTCTAATGTTAAACGCCATTTCGCATCTGGACGACGACGCCATATTCCTGTCCCACTACATGGTGCATCTAGTAGAACTCTATCCATCTGGCCTATTAATGGCTTCAATTCTTCTTTTTGTGCTCGTGTTTGTACATTACGAACACCAGCGCGTCGAAGACGATCAAAAATAGGAGCTAAGCGCGCTTTATCGGAATCATAAGCATAAATTTGTCCACGATTGTTCATATCGGAAGCTAAAGCTAATGTTTTGCCCCCAGCACCTGCACAATAATCTAATACCTGCATGCTCTCTTGCGCGTCCACAAGGTGAGCAACAATTTGAGATCCTAAATCCTGTATTTCAAAGTGTCCTTTTTGAAAAGCTTGTTCCACTTGAACATTGGGATGACGATTAAACTTTTCAATCGGTGCAATTCTTAAAGCTTGCCCAAACCATGGAAAAGATTTAAGTTTGGTTTTTGCTAATTCTTTCAGCACCTTTTCTGGTGTTGCCTTTAGGTTATTTACCCGTAGATCTAAAGAAGGACGCGTTGCTAACGCAGCCGCTTCAGTGATCCAATTATCACCAAATAAAGGACGCAGATGCGCTTGACACCATTGTGGAATATCACCACGAATATAGTCTGGAGCATCCACTAATTGCTGACCTTGCCACGATTTACGCTGCTTAGCCCCTAATAACTGTGGTGCAAACCGATCTTCTGCCAACTCACCGTCAATTTGCTCCAGCGTCATTTTTCCATAATCTAATAAGGCACCAAAAACGATATCTCGGATATCATCACTCTCCATACGCCATTGTAAAGAATAACGTCGTCTTAAAACATCATAAACGATTGTACCAATAGCTGCGCGATCACCTGCTCCAGCAAAGCGATGAGAAAGCCCCCAATCCTTTAAAGCTGCTCCTACTGGGCGATGCTTCATTTCTATCTCTTTGAGAACATCTATTGCTGCTTGCAAACGCCCACCTAATCGCATTCATTTCTCCCAATTAAAATAATAAAATTTTAAATCATCTAAAAAAATAATATTATCGTCTTCTTGCCAATGGAACCTTCTCAAAGCCATAAAAAATTTACACTCAATATTAAAATGATCTGATCATACTTTTTTATAAAATCAAATTTAGAGTATCTAGATTTTTCCTTTCATCTTCTGCCCATTCGCTTTTTATCCTTCTACCTCTTATGCTAAAAGATACGTAGCCATCCATAAAGAACTTATTTCCGCCATGCATTACGAAAAAATCAAATATCTCCCATCTTTGTACGGCTATCCTGCTGAAAAAATAGAAAAAGTCTTCTCATAAAATTAAACAATTTCATCTTACGTTCAACAAAAAATTAACTTTTTAGAAAATGCTTGGAACCACTATTTGGCATGACCGTTTTTACTCTAATGGCAACTGCCAGACAATTTAAAAGGAGAAAATAATGACTTATAATAATGGAAAAACAACTTCGTCTAAAAGCCGTCATAATACAATGCCCTCAAACAACGGAAAGAAATCCATCCAAAGTGATCAGACAAACACTCGCCAACGTGCGTCAAAGACTGGACGGAAGACAACAAAAAGTTAATTCTAATTTTATATAACTTATTTCATATAGTCTTAACAGAAAGAATTAGAGTTTTGACCTCTAATTCTTTCCTTTTTGGGATTATTACACCAAATTACAAACAGAAAAAAGCGCAGTCTCTCTTTCTTATTCTCGGAAGATTTTATATTTATGCAATATGACATTAGGATCTTGTATCTTTAAACTGGCCCACGATAATTTGGACTCTCTCGTGTGATAGAAACATCATGCGTATGACTTTCATGGAGTCCCGCATTCGTAATACGTACAAACGTTGCTTTTTCACGAAACTCTACAAGATCTTTTGCTCCAACATACCCCATCGAAGCACGAAGTCCACCAGCAAGCTGATGTAGAACTGATGCTATAGGACCTTTATAAGCCACCTGCCCCTCTACACCCTCAGGAACCAACTTAAGTTCATCACGAACATCATCTTGAAAATAGCGATCTGCCGATCCTCGTGCCATAGCACCAACAGATCCCATGCCGCGATAAGCTTTAAAGGATCGTCCTTGATATAGATAAACTTCACCAGGGCTTTCTTCTGTACCCGCTAAAAGAGAGCCAATCATAGCAGCACAAGCCCCACCTGCTAAGGCTTTAGCAAAATCACCCGAAGCTTTTATCCCCCCATCAGCAATAACGGGAATACCGACCTTATCAGCAATTTCTGCCGCACTCATAATGGCTGCAAGCTGAGGAACACCAACACCTGCAACAATTCGCGTTGTGCAAATAGAACCAGGACCAATACCAACTTTTATAGCATCCGCACCACTGTCAATCAAAGCCTGTGTTGCTTGCGGAGTTGCGACATTACCAGCAATAATGGCTGGAGAAAACGTCATTTTTTTAATACGCTCAACTGTGTCTAATACACGCTGAGAATGTCCATGTGCAGTATCAATCACTAGAATATCAACACCTGCATCAATTAATCGTTCAGCCCGCTCAAACCCATCGTCCCCTACACTACTTGCAGCTGCAACACGCAAGCGACCTTGCGAATCTTTGGCAGCGTTTGGATTTAATTTTGCTTTTTCAATATCCTTAACTGTTATCAGTCCGACACAACGATTCTGTTCATCCACAACTAATAATTTTTCAATACGATGATGGTGTAAAAGATACTTTGCTTCATTGAGTTGAACATTTTCACGCACTGTGATTAAATTTTCATGCGTCATTAATTCATAAATTTTTTGTTTGGGATCCGATGCAAAACGCACATCCCTATTTGTCAAAATGCCAACAAGCCGTCCAGCAGTTTCACCTTTAGCACCATTTTCAACAACCGGAATACCGGAAATACCATGAGAGCGCATCAAAGATTTTGCTTCTTCAAGTGTTGCATCTGGTCCAATGGTGACTGGATTAACAACCATACCAGATTCAAACTTTTTTACTTGGCGGACCTCTTCTGCCTGCTCTGCAGGAGACATATTACGATGAATAACCCCAAGACCACCAGCTTGAGCCATCGCAATAGCCAAACGCGATTCTGTTACCGTATCCATTGCCGCAGAAAGCAATGGCAAATTGAGCTTAATATCCGCTGCAATGCGCGTACTGAGATCCACTTGACTAGGCATAACAAGAGAATGACTGGGTTGTAAAAGTACATCATCAAAAGTCAGTGCCAATGCACCTGTCCCCGTTTCAACAATCTTTGCCATAGCAAAATTCCTTTTATAATAAAACACCGCAAGGAGCTTTAAAATACAACTGCGGTTCTCATACATGGTAGATTGGCAAAAAATTATGCCATGCTACAAACAAAATGAAAAGAAAAATAAAATATTTTTTTAAGTGTGGTTTATAAAAATTTACAATTGTGATTCAATAGGTAACCAACTTATTATTTTTGCAAATGCGCGACGCCAAAAATTGCTTTCTGGATCATAGTCAATGCTATATTTTTTTTCATTTTCAATAAAATCCCAATAAATACGATTATTATCACCAAGACGCAGATGATAGCTCATTTCCCCTGTGGTTTCTTCAGAAAACAACAAATCTAATCTTGCTGTAATGGGAGCACATTCAAAAAGAATGCCCATTTCTGTATTTAATGATGCTGATCTTGGATCAAAATTTAAAGATCCAATAAAAGCTGTTTTACGATCAATTAAAAAAGCTTTGGCATGTAAACTTGCCTTACTCGATCGAAACAATCGTAACCCATGAGTATTGCCTTCCGCTTTTAATTCATAAAGATTAACACCACTTTTCAACAATGCCTTACGATACGGTACATAACCACCATGCACTAATGCTACATCAGTAGCTGCTAAAGAATTTGTCAGAATTTTGACATCAACACCCTTTGAAACCAAATTACTAAAATTCTGCGTGCCAACCTTACCAGGAACAAAATAAGGTGACGTAATCTGAACCGTTTTTTGGGCATTTCCAATAACCTTTGAAAGTGCCTTCATAAGCCAATTGCTTGCTTTTTTACGCAATGCTTTTTCTGGAGGGTCAGAAAGAACAACAACTTTGTCTGCTAAAAATAACCGCTTTCCTGTTTGGATAAAACAATTAAAGTTAATGTGCTCTTTGACATAATCTAAATAAACTTTTGCAACCTTGGAATCACGAAACTTTCGTAATTTATCTTTCCAATAGCTAAGATCACTTGCGCTTTTAGGAACAACCAAAGTATGAATTGGCAAAACAACAGCACTATTCCAAAAATCATCAAAGATACTTTCTACCTTTTTAACAGAGGGACCGATTAACATCAAATCTAAATCTCGAAAATGGGATTCTTTACCAGCATCAAAATAAGAATCTGCAAGATTACGTCCTCCTACAAAAGCGACCCTGCCATCAACAATAAAAGCTTTATTATGCATTCTACGTGTTACGGTAATTGCCCGTAATATAATTTCTAAACCACGGCGTAAACCACCTTTACGAGATCGCCCTGGATTAAACATTCTCACCTCAATATGAGGATGTTTATCTAGCGCAATATAAGCTGGATCACGTGCCTGAGCATTAATATCATCCAAAAGAAGCCGTACCCGAACACCCCGATCTGCTGCCTCAACTATTTCACTTAATAATAGGCGCCCCGTTAAATCATCGTCCCAAATATAATACATCAGATCAAGGCTACGCCCAGCCTCTGCAGCTCCTATTGCACGAACACAAAACGCATCCAAATTGCTGATAATGAGGGAAAGGGCATCTTTATCAATCCCCAATCCATTTTCTTCCTCAGCTAATTGACTGACGATACGATCAAGCTTAGTTTCATCTTTCTGAATAGGTAACGCATAAGAACACTGCCCCCTAGCATTTTTCACAAAACGCCCATAGGTGTAGATTGCCAACATAGATGCAATAAAAAAAAAGAGGACAAAACCAATAACAATCTGTAAAAGAGTCAAAGAGGATAAACTTTCTATTTTAAACTATCACATCATCCGTAATGCAAACGATAACACTAATCACTTTATCTTAATCGTATAGCAGATAAAATGCCACTTCTTGCTTAAGAGAGTATAAATTTAATATTGATGATACAAAAATTTTAGCGGTAGTATTTAAAAGTTTTTAAAAATGCTTCTCTGTTTTAATAAATGTAAACTTAACTAAAATTGTATAAATTGAAACAAACGATTAAAATAATCACATAAAATTTATATTTGATTTAAATCTACAAAATCATCCTCTATAGATAAATTTTACAATAAATAATTGTTTTCTTAAGCTTCCCCCACGAACTTTATCAAAATCCACTCTATTTTTTTGAAACTCATGCTTGTCATGAAGAGAAATTTGTTATGAATTTTACTTTCGTTCTTGATTTCTTATTGCTCTCAATTCTTCCATTTTTCTATAAAGTGTAGAGCGACCAATATGAAGGCGGCGCGCAATCTCACTCATATGTCCTTTATAATGTTTAATCGCTTTCTCTATAATATCATGTTCCATCTCTGCAAAAGTACGCACATGCCCATCAGTATTCAAAAATTTTATCGATTCTTGTTCATTATCTTCTTGTATATTACCCTCAATGATATTGGGAACATTCATTAATGAATTTCCCATTAATTGCGGAAAATCTCGAACAGTTAATAACGGTCCTTCACTGAGTAAAATCGCACGAAATAAAAAGGTTTCAAGCTCATTTCTATTGCCAGGCCAATCATACTGCATAAGCAAGGAAAGAGCAGAGCCTGCTAAACCATGGACATGTGATCGCCCTGTTTCTGTGATAATGCGATCAATCAAACGTTGTGTAATCTCTGGAAAATCATCCCTTAATTCTCGTAAAGCAGGGACGCTAATAGACAAGTGAGAAAATTGTTCAAACAAACTATGCAAAAAAAAGTTCTCATTAACCAAGTCCTTTAAACGCGATGTTGAAATAGCAATGATCCGAAAAGGGAAAAATCCTCCTTTTGTATCCCTTTCCCTCTCTTTAAGGTAATGAGCAAACCGTTTTTGCTGTATGGGCTCAAGTCGATCAATATCACAAAGGCAAAGTGTCCCTTTTTCAAGAGAAGAAACCAATGGTAGGAATTCTTTAAACCACTGCTGATTTTCTTCTTCTGGATCAACGATGGCTGAACATTGAAAGCGAACAAAAACACCCTCCGAAAATAATCCCTCATGATGAATAATCCGAGCTAATGTCTCACGTCCTGTTCCAGCTTCCCCCTCTATCAAAAGATTCTGTAAAGAAGTTGCTGCTTGTCTCGATTGTTCTAACACTATCTGCATAGCTCTACTTTTTACGCAAAGATCAGAAAACCGTAAATGATTCTCTTTTTTTCGCCGAATATCTCGAACCTCATGCTCCAAGGCAGAAATAAGAGCAAGAATATCCAAAGTAACTCTTACGCGTAATAATGTTACTGGATGGATCCAATAATCAATAGCTCCAGCTGTTAAAGCTTTCTGGAGTAAATGCTGATTCTCTTGTTGTGCTATAACGACAATAGGAACAGAAACACCAGCAACTCTAATCATTTTAATCAAATCGCTCACACTCAAATCACTCATAACGACATCAAGGAGTGCAAGCACAATGTTTTTACGCCTGTGTAAAAGATCAATCGTACGGAGACCATTTTCTGCTTCAATGACACGATAACCAAAACCTCTCAGCATAGCAGAAAGTTCTATACGTCTTCCATAATCTTCACTCGCAACAAGAATGGGACCAACCATAATGTCAATAATCTCCTTTGAGACTACTCAGCAGCTTAATATCAAAATTGTTGTAAACCATAAGAAATATTTCACCTCTTGTGTTTCACTTACGAACTTCATCAAGCTATCAATTAAATACAACATTAAGGCATTTTTTTCCATTTTTTTGCTTTTTCATTGATTTTCATTAAATTTTTCATATTGACTCATGGGGTAATTTAATAATGTTATAGAAACTCGAGAGCAAATAATCTAAATAGAGTGCAATAAATGAAACATACCTTTCATATTTTATGTCTTACAATCACCGCCTTGCTGTTAAGTGCCTGTAAATTTTCGCAATATTATAATTCAAATATGCCAACTGGAATTGATGGGAAATGGGTTGATGAGAATGGTATTATTTCTTCTTTCCACAATGGTGTTTTTGAAACGCGTGCAGCAGATACAGAAGAAAAACTATCAGAAGGGGCATATAATTATCTCAATGCCCAAAATATAGAAATTGAAATACGCTCTATTCTCCGTGGAACAATTTCTAGAGTCAATTGTACAATGTCCTATGACGCCACACAACTTCTCTGCACCTCACATACAGGAGCACAGTTTTTCCTTAAGCGGAAATCTTAAACAAAGTACAAGGGAAACCTCTCTTAAGAACAGAGGGAGCACACACATTAAGCAGGAGGCGATCCGTTCTCCTCCTGATAGAAAATCCTCTCTAAAATACGCAAAGAGGCTGGTATAATCTTTACCCTGAGAGTTTTCTAAACATTATGAAATGCGTAAAATAATCATTTTCTTCCACAAAATATCAGTAAAGCCACCTCACAATAAAATTGTAACTTTGTATCCTGCAATCTATTTCAACCTAAAATAACATTTTATTTGATAAGGAAGCTTAATCTAAGCAGCGCCAATGCGCAAAAGATCATGAAAATGGACAATTCCTATCGGTTTTTTATCTTCAACCACGAAAAATGCACCAATCTGATGATCATTAATAAAAGCTGTTGCTGCACCAACAAGTGTATTTGGCTTTACAACTTTAGGAGCTTTGGTCATCACCTCGTCAACATTAAATTTTGATAAATTAAAATGAATGTTACGTGCAAGGTCGCCATCAGTTACAATTCCGATTAGTTCACCTTCTTGATTCACAACACCAACACAACCAAAATGTTTTTCCACCAAAACATTCATCGCTTCAGTCATAGATGTTCCCTGCATTACCAAAGGAATATTATCACCCTCATGCATAATATCACACACGTATTTAAGGCTTGCACCAAGAGAACCACCAGGATGATATATTTTGAAATCCGTTGCGGTAAAACCACGCATTTCTAAAAGAGAAACCGCTAATGCATCTCCCATTGCCAATTGCATAATTGTTGAAGTTGTAGGGGCTAAACCATGGGGGCAAGCCTCTTCTATCTTTGGTAATAATAGCACAATATCAGCTTGTCGTCCTAACACAGAGTGCTTACTTGATGTCATCGCAATAAGGGGAATACGAAAACGCGCCGCATAACTCATAATACCACTTAACTCTTGAGTTTCACCAGACCATGATAAAGCAAGAATAACATCATCAGATCCAATCATACCAAGATCACCATGATTGGCTTCTGCAGCGTGAACAAAAAAGGCAGGTGTTCCAGTTGAGGCTAAGGTTGCTGCAATTTTTGTCCCTATATGACCACTTTTTCCAAGACCAGTAATGACCACATGTCCACGAGCATTTCTAATAGTTTGAACAGCCGCTTCAAAAGAAGAAGAAAGACTTTCCAGAAGAGCTTTTTCAAGGGCTTCAAGCCCCTGCTTTTCACTGGCAAGTGTTTTAAGCGCTGATACAACAGCACCCTGCAAAGCCATATGAGGAGACGGTATTATCATAATCAAATTCGATCAATAAAATTAAGTGAGAGATCTATATTATTTTTCAACATTAATGGTTTCCAGTAAATTTTTCAATGAGGCAGAAACGTGGCTGTGCATATCAGCGCGTGCCAAAGAAAATGCAACGTTGGCTTCAATAAAACCAGCTTTAGAACCGCAATCAAAAGTGCGCCCTTTTACTTGCAAACCCCAAAAATCTTGCTCATTTGAAAGCCGTATCATAGCATCTGTTAATTGAATTTCATTTCCTGTTCCCCGTTCTTGAGTAGAAAGAATATTAAAAATTTCTGGCTGCAAAATATAACGTCCATTGATGTACAAATTTGATGGTGCCGTTCCTTGTACTGGTTTCTCTACCATTTTTGTGATTTCAAAACCATTTGCAATCTGTTTGCCTTTCCCAACAATACCATATTTATGTGTTTCTCTAGGATCGCATTCCTGAACTGCTATAATATTTCCCCCACCCACCTTTTCATAAAGGCTCATCATTTCAGAAAGACAGCCCTTTTTCGCCTGTATCAACATATCGGGTAATAATAAAGCAAAAGGTTCCCCTGCAACTAATTCACGCGCACACCAAAGAGCATGCCCTAATCCCAAAGGTTGCTGTTGCCGAGTGAAAGAAGTTGACCCTGGTAATGGCTGTAAACGGTATAAGTGTGCAAGATCTTCTTTCTTTCCACATTCAGCAAGTGTCGTGTATAATTCAACTTGCGCATCAAAATAATCCTCAATGACTGCTTTGTTACGTCCAGTCACAAAAATAAAATGCTCAATACCAGCTTCCCTCGCCTCATCCACAACATATTGAATAACAGGTTTATCAACAACTGTTAGCATTTCTTTAGGAATCGTTTTTGTCGCAGGAAGGAAACGCGTCCCAAGACCTGCAACTGGGAATACTGCTTTCCGGATTTTACGCACACTCACCCTCCTCAATGAATTCATATAACTTTTTTGTTTTATTTATCATATGTTTTTACGAAATGGTAAAAAAGATATCTTATTGTTTTGATTATCATTATAATGGGCAATTAAAATGTAAAAAGAGTCTGAGAATTTATTGAAAGGATTAAAACGAATTATTTATTTCAGTTTTTTCCTCTTCTTGATCATATTATCGATTAAACTAAATACAAAATAAAGTTATTGCACATCTAATGAATTGAATATTAATGGGGATTTCAAAATGCAAAAAACAGAATTGAAGAATCTCTTTTTAGAGAAGTCAATAACTTGGAGAACTCTTTTCACTGTCTCTGCCGTTATTTTTTCTGCTTTTTTTATGTTTTTTATATCCCTTTCATATGCTGATAGCGGATTTAAACACTGGATTAAAGAATTTAAAAAAATAGCTATTGCTCACAATATTACCCCTTCTACGTTTCATATGGCGTTTAAAGGTGTTAATGCCATTGATCCAGAAGTTCTAAAAAGCGCCGCATACCAACCGGAATTTGTTGCTCCTTCATGGAACTATTTCGATAATCGTGTCCATGATACTGCAATTGAGGAAGGACGACGCCAAACTCAAAAATGGAACAAATGGCTTCTTCAAATTGAAAAACGTTTTGGTGTTGATCGCAATATTCTGCTTGCTATTTGGTCAATGGAAAGCAACTATGGGAAGGTTTTAGCCAATAAAAGTGTAATGCGTGATACCATTCGCTCTCTTGCAACTTTAGCCTATGCTGATAAAAAACGTGCAAAATATGCATATACACAGCTGATTGCTGCTATGAAAATTCTACAAAGTGGCGAAATTAAACGCTCTCAACTCACTGGATCTTGGGCCGGTGCATTGGGGCATACACAATTTATTCCAAGTAGTTATCTCGCCTATGCAGTTGATATGGACCAAGATGGACGGCGTGATATCTGGAACTCTGTTCCAGATGCTCTGGCTACTGCTGCTAACCTTCTCCACAAAAATGGCTGGCAACCTAATCTTATTTGGGGAGTAGAGGTAAAAGTGCCGCAGGGGAAAAACCTTCCTGAAGGCTGGTATTCCTTTGAACAATGGAAAAAATTAGGTGTAAAACACGCAAATGGGCACCCTCTTCCTACATCAGCTGAACAAGCAATATTAAAATATCCAGATGGAGCAAAAGGACCTATATTTTTAGTCACAAAAAATTTCTTTGTTCTGAAACATTATAATAATGCAGATCGTTATGCGTTTGCTGTTGGCCTTCTTGCTGATCGCATTGCTGGACATCCTGGATTGGTAAATGATTGGCAAAGACCTTTTCAACCTCTTACTTTCCAGGAATGTAAAGAACTACAATCTCGCTTAAGTGCACTGGGCTATTATAAAGGGAATGTTGATGGAAAAATCGGAACAGCTTCTCGCAAAGCAATTAAAGCTTTTCAACTGCGTCACGGTCTAAAAGCAAATGGATATCCATCATCTCAAGTGCTTTTTCTCCTTCGCAAACAATAAGGGAGACTAAATTTTTGTCTTCTTTTCGCCTGATATACTTGACATTATTGCTGTTTTCACTTTCTATTGTGGGGATCTTACAGCCATCCCCAAGTAAAGCAACGAACTTCTTCAAATGGTTGTCACAACAAAACAAACAGACACAGCAGCCACCGCAAATTATAGAACAAAAAATAGACAAGCCGCAAAAAAAGATCGTAACACAAAAAAACATACAAAAGCTAAAAAATGAGAATGCAAAGCGCATTCTTGTCATAGGGGATTTTGCAGCTTCTGCTGTTGCCGATGCACTTAAGAAGTCTTTTATAAATAATAGCGATATCGTTATCATGAACAACACAATACCAGCTTCCGGCTTAGTTCGAACGGATTATTATTCTTGGCAAGGCAATATTTCTAAACTCATTGATCAAAATAATCCCGATGTTATTATCATGATGATCGGTGCAAATGATAATCAACCCATCACAGACTCTCATAACATGATTAACACAGATCAGTCAGAATGGATGCGCATCTACAAACAAAGAATTATCGAAATTGCTGAAAGTCTTCATGCCTCTGGAAAACCATGGATATGGATAGGTCAACCTTCTTTTGAAAATGATCTTTTGACACAAAAAATAAAAATTTTTAATGCGCTCTATAAACAAGAAACAGAAACAGCAGGAGGGTATTTTCTCGATATCTGGAGCGGCTTTAGTGATGAGACAGGAAATTTTTCTTTTTCAGGCTATGATATTAATGGGAAAATAACCAAATTACGCACCAATAATGGCATGCATTTCACCCCTGAAGGAAAGAAAAAACTTGCCTCTTATTTAGAAAAGCCATTGAAAAATATTTTAAATTTTTATGCCTTTTCTCATGGAAATCCTTACTCAACCGATCAAGCTATTCAAAAACTTATACAAGAATCAGAGAATCAAGAGCGGAGTAAAATTATGCGTCAGCTTCCAATGAGCCTCGATGATATGGCACAACAAAACACTCACCTTTTAGGCAAAAGAAAGTCAAGTTTTATAAAAAAATTATGGTTTCCACCAAATGGGCATCAAAAAGATCGAGCTGATGATTTTTCTTTCCCATAATGTCTATTTAAAATACAAAATCTGTTTTCCTCTATAAACAAAAAGCGAATAAGATAAAAAACTCTGTTTACAGAGCTATAATGAAGAGGAAATTTGCATAACTCGCAACTGCACCTTTCGAATAATATGAAAACGGCATGGTGTTAACCATACCGTTATATCTTATAGTCCACGTTTGTTAATCATTGCCTCTGGTAAAGGCATCCGTCCCCGAAAAGCTTTATAAAGCTCCTCTGGATCACGACTTCCTCCAGCGGAGTAAATACAACGCTTTAAAAGATCAGCGAGCTCTGAATTAAAAACATCTCCCGTTTCTTCAAAAGCCTGAAAAGCATCTGCATCAAGAACTTCCGACCACATATAAGAATAGTAACCAGATGCATAACCATCCCCTGCAAACACATGCATAAAATGTGGGGGACGATGACGCATAATAATTGTGTCAGGCATTTGCAGCTTTTCTAATTCTTGGCGTTCAAACACTGTTGGATCAGTGACTGTTTCGCCTTGATGAAAAGCCATATCCACTAAAGCTGATGAGATAAATTCAACGGCAGAAAATCCTGCATTAAATGTCTGTGCTACTAAAACTTTATCTATCAACTCTTGTGGCATAGGATGGCCTGTTTTTGTATGTATAGCATAAGATTTTAATATCTCTGGCACGGTTAACCAATGTTCGTAAAGTTGAGAAGGTAGCTCAACAAAATCACGTGCAACAGATGTTCCCGACACAGATGGCCATGTGACATCAGAAAGCAAACCATGCAATGCATGTCCAAATTCGTGGAAAAGCGTACGTGCATCATCAAGTGATAAAAGAGCAACTTCTCCTTTGGGCGGTTTAGCAAAATTACAAACATTGTAGATAATAGGCTTTTGTCCGCCATCCAATTTATGTTGTGATTGCAAACTACTCATCCACGCACCGGAGCGTTTTGAAGAACGCGCAAAATAATCACCAATAAAATGCCCAAGTAGACTTCCATCAGACTTTTTTACTTCCCACAAACGTGCATCAGGATGCCAAAGTGTAACAGCGTTTTTTTCTTCAAATGTAATGCCAAAGAGTTTTTCTGCTACCCTAAAAGCCGCTTTAATCATACGATCAAGCTGAAAATAATATTTAATCTCCGCGCTATCGAAAGAAAGTTTTTCAGTGCGAAGTTTTTCAGCATAATAACGCCAATCCCAAGCAGCTAAAGATTCATTGCAGCCCTGATTGTTGGCAAAATTTTGTAAGTCAATTTGCTCAGTAGAAGCTTTCGCTCTTGCGCGCTCCCATACAGGCATAAGCAAATCCATAACGGAATCAACACTTTTAGCCATAGTATTATCGAGCTTCAAATCTGCGAAAGATTTATATCCCAATAATTTAGCCTGCTCATCTCGAAGCGCAACAATCTCTACAATAATTGTTTTATTATCATTCTTGTTATTATTTTCACCACGTTTAGCCCAAGCTTGGAATGCAACCTCACGCAAATCACGACGATCAGAGAATTTTAAAAAAGGTTCAACAATCGAACGTGCTAGTGTTAATGCATACGCTTCTTCATTGCCTCTTTCACACGCAATTTCCTTCATTGAAGCAATGAGATCTTGCGGTAAACCAGATAAGTCTGTTTGTTTTAAAAATAGAATCCATTCAGCTTCATCATTTAAGACATTTTGTCCAAAAGTAGCATTTAAAAAAGCAAGTCTTTCATTAATTTCCAAAAGCCGTTTCTTAGCTTTTTCATCGAGTTTTGCCCCATGACAAACAAACTTTTTCCACCATAATTCAAGAACACGTGTTGTTTCACTCTCAAATATGCCCAGCTGCGACTGTTTATAAAGCACATCTATTTTCGCAAATATCCGCGCATCCATCATCATTTTTGAAGAATAACGAGAAAGTTTTACAACGAACTCTTGCTCTAGCTGTTGAATTAATACATTCGTATGAGCACTGGTGCGTAAGAAAAATATTGAACAGACACGATCAAGCGCTTTGCCGCAAAGCTCAAAAGGCTGTAAAAAATTCTCAAGCGTTGGTGGTTCTTGCACCATCGCAATCGCCTCTAGTTCTTCTTCGGCTTCTTGAAGAGCCTGTTCAAAAGCGGGTTTAAAATCTTCATCACTTATAGAAGAAAAATCAGGAAGACATGAAAATCCCTTCCACTCCAGCACTGCTTCTTTTGCCATAATACTTTATGTCTCCATTATAAATTTAAACTGTAACAATTATCTTTACGATACAAATTGATAACATACTAAAACTATCTCGTGAGTTTCAAAACTACCTTTCAAAACGCTATTGAATAAAAAACCTGAAAATCGCAAAGTTCTTTCATTTTAAACCATATTATATTGAAGCAATAAAGATTATTCGCTCACACATCACAATAGAATTGCATATTAACAAAAACACTTGGAGAAAGGCATAATCTCCACTCTTTACAAAATATTGCTGTAGATTCTTTTGAAAATCACAAAACTGCATTAAAGAAATGATGGTAAAAATCAGAACTGATTTTTACATTTACGCTTTTATATTATCCTCAAATTAAGCTGTATTCTCGTTTTAGTGATTCAGAAACTTGTTTATAACTTATAATTCACCCTTGACTTTACTTCAAATATTAACAATTGGGAATATAGCTGGGGAGTTTTTTTTAAATCTTCCATAAACTTTTGTTTTTATCTCATCTATTATCTAGATTTATAACTCTCCAACTCTTCAGGAGGTACTTTATCATGACTGAAATCAAAACGGCCTTCGACTTCAAAAATTTTTCTCCTGAAGCTCTTGCTGAAAAGTTAAAGAACCAGCATTTTGCAGACTCTATTGATATCATAAATGACCTCGATAGCATGGAACGTGTAACTATTCTTAGTCTTCTGCCTCTTGATTATGTTATCGAACTTTTTGATAAACCAGAGCTTGAGCAACCTGCTGCCATCCTAGAACTTCTCCCTATAAATCGTGCTGTTGAAATTCTTGATGGCATGTCTGCCGATGCTGCTGCAGACGTCTTTCAAGAAATGGATAAAGAAACCCGCACACGACTTTATGCCTTGCTTAACCCCTTAACGCGCGCTGAACTTAAAAAACTCACCAGTTATCCTGACCATACAGCAGGGGCACTGATGACAACAGAATTTATAGCCGTTCCTTCAAACTGGACCATACAAAAAACTTTGGATCACATCCGTGAGGTCGAGCGAACACGTGAAACAGTTTATACCAGCTATGTAATTGACCCTAAAACAGGTACTCTTCTAAAAGCTGTTTCCCTGCGTAACCTTATTCTTGCCTCACCTGATGAACTAATTCTTAATGTCCCTACCCATGACTCGCCCATTACAATATCGCCCTTCACACATCATGAAGATATCGCACGCCTTTTCCAGCGCCATGATCTTCTCTCTGTGCCTGTAGTTGATGAAAGTAACCATGTCATTGGCATTGTAACCGTTGATGACGTGCTTGATACTATGGTCGATGAGATGAATGAAGATGCCTATAAATTTGGGGGTATGGAAGCGCTTAATAAGCCCTATATGCAAATTAAGTTTCCTGAAATGATGAAAAAACGTGGCGGATGGCTCGCTTTACTCTTTATCGGTGAAATGCTGACAGCAAGCGCTATGCAACATTTCGAAACAGAACTCGAAAAAGCGATTATTCTTACACTGTTCATACCTCTCATTATGAGCTCAGGAGGAAATTCCGGCTCACAGGCTACATCCCTTATTATCCGTGCATTGGCTTTACGTGAACTCACGTTGAAAGACTGGTGGAAAGTGATCATTCGTGAAATTCCAACAGGACTATCCCTTGGTCTCTTACTAGGAATTATTGGTGTTACGCGCATTGCTCTTTGGCAAAAACTGGGTATCTACGACTATGGACAACATTGGATTGCTATTTCGACAACAGTGGGTACAGCTTTAGTTGGAATCGTTACCTTTGGTTCTCTTTCTGGATCTATGTTGCCTTTTATTCTTAAAGGTTTAAAATTTGATCCAGCAAGTGCTTCTGCTCCTTTTGTGGCAACTTTAGTAGATGTCATGGGCATTATAATCTATTTTTCTGTAGCTTCCCTCATTTTGTCAGGAACTCTTCTTTAAACATGTAAAGTAAAAACTCTTACTTATGGAAAGATCTTGTCATGTAACCTAAGATTCTTTCCATAAGAAAATAAGCTTTATTATTTATTTTCTAGCGCACCGCTCCATAGATAATTTATTATTTTTTTTGAATAACAGCTCCGAATAACGTAAATTTACCTCATCATAAAGCTTCTCATATTAAATCGATTAAAGTCATCTTCTTGCCAGTCACAAACGAGATCGGTGTATGGCTAAAAACTATTCAAGAAAAAAATAAAATACTTCTTATATCTTCTTTCTCGTAGCAAAAACTGGCGCAATATTGACAGCTGAGAAAGAATGATAATGATAATGCTCAACAGTTTTATATTTTTTCACAAAGGCGTTAATAGTATACTATTCGCGTATATTATATCATTTATGAGCCTATCATGGAATGGATGTAGTATACGTTAAGCAATCTCTCTTAAGTACATGAATATGCAACAACAAGTATATTCTGTTTAAAGTGTTCTGTTTGGCATGAAAAGCATGCTCCTATTAGAGAATACGATTAACAAAAGTGTGAGGGGCAAAGCACTATCTCCATGGTTTAAAAGATATTACTTTAGATGCCTTTGAAAGCATAAATTGGATTAACGGCAAAGATGGAAATTTTCTTTGGATGCCTTCATATTCTTTCTAAATAAGACTGTATTCCGGGTTCATAAATAAATCAAACAGATATAACTCTTGCCCCAATCTGGCATACAAAAGCTAGAACTTCTTATAAAATTCTTAATCATCTCAATATTTACCTCAAATACACGGTTGCATTAGATCTGGATTTTGATTGACAAGTTATAGAATAAGAAAAAGCTTTATTTAGAATAAGAATGTTGTACAGTTGTCAATAAATTGGCTATGGATTGAGAGATATTCCGGATTTTTATTAATCTCTTTGCAAAACAACAACAATAATATGGCTACCTTTATACTTACTTACTCTTACAAGAGCTCATATAAACTCCTTGTGTCATATTGATAGAAATCAAGTTGACGGTGATTTTTTGGATAATTCTTAGCTCGAGAATAGAACATACGCACTATAAAAATCCTTTTACGAAGCTCCAGCAATTGAAGCTTAATAGAGCCTTAAAGACTTGGATAAATAGTTTTGTCATAAAAATATTACCTCCATCTTCCAAAACTATAAAAAAACATGTAAAAGGTTTTTTAATAGTCAGGCAAAGAATGTAAAGACTTTGCCTCAAATGAAATTTCATTAAACGAAAAGAAGAAAATTTATGCAATTGCGTAACATTGCCATCATTGCCCACGTTGACCATGGGAAAACAACGCTTGTAGACGGACTTCTCAAGCAATCAGGAAACTTCCGTGATAATCAGCGTACAAGCGAACGTATGATGGATTCAAACGATATTGAGAAAGAACGCGGAATTACAATCCTAGCGAAAGTGACATCTGTTGTTTGGAAAGATACTCGAATTAATATTGTTGATACACCAGGACACGCCGACTTTGGTGGAGAAGTTGAACGCATTCTCAATATGGTTGATGGAGCCATTGTACTTGTTGATGCTGCTGAAGGACCAATGCCACAAACAAAATTTGTCGTTGGCAAAGCATTGAAAGTAGGATTGCGCCCTATTGTTGCTATTAATAAAATTGACCGACCGGATGCACGCGTTGATGAAGTCATTAATGAGGTTTTTGACCTTTTCGCTGCTCTTGATGCAACCGATGAACAGCTTGATTTTCCTATTCTTTATGGATCTGGACGCGATGGATGGATGGCTGAAGCCCCTGAAGGACCAAAAGATCATGGATTAGGTCCTTTATTTGATCTTGTGACGCAGCATGTCCCTTCTCCTAGTGTAGCAGAGGGACCGTTTCGCATGATTGGAACTATTCTTGAAGCGGATCCGTTTTTGGGACGAATTATTACAGGGCGGATTCATTCTGGCTGTCTAAAACCCAATCAAAATGTCAAAGTTCTTGGACAAGATGGAAAACTTTTAGAAACTGGGCGTATTTCAAAAATTTTAGCGTTTCGTGGTTTAGAACGGCAACCTATTGAAGAAGGAAGTGCTGGTGATATTGTTGCGATTGCAGGTCTGCAAAAAGGTACCGTAGCTGATACTTTCTGTGATCCTACTGTCAATGAACCCCTTACTGCCCAACCAATTGATCCTCCTACTGTTACTATGAGTTTTCTCGTCAACGATAGTCCGCTTGCTGGAACTGAAGGCGATAAAGTAACAAGTCGTGTCATTCGTGACCGATTGTTAAAAGAAGCAGAAGGCAATGTCGCTCTTAAAATTGAAGAATCAGCCGATAAAGATTCTTTCTACGTTTCAGGACGAGGAGAATTACAGCTTGCAGTTCTCATTGAAAATATGCGCCGTGAAGGATTTGAACTTAGTGTTTCACGCCCACGTGTTGTTATGCAAAAAGATGAAAATGGAATAACTCTTGAGCCAATCGAAGAAGTTGTTATCGATGTTGATGAAGAATATTCCGGTACTGTTGTACAAAAAATGTCTGAACGTAAAGGCGAAATGGTGGAATTACGTCCTTCTGGAGGTAATCGTGTCCGCCTTGTCTTTTATGCACCAACCCGAGGACTCATTGGTTATCAATCTGAACTTTTAACGGACACACGTGGTACAGCAATTATGAATCGCCTTTTCCATGCTTATGAACCTTATAAAGGAGACATTACTGGTCGTGTTAATGGTGTTATGATTTCAAATGACAACGGTGAATCTGTCGCTTATGCTCTTTTTAATCTTGAAGATCGTGGTCCTATGATCATCGATGCGGGTGTGAAAGTCTATCAAGGTATGATTATTGGCATCCACTCACGAGATAATGACTTAGAAGTCAATGTCTTAAAAGGGAAAAAACTCACCAATATGCGCGCTTCTGGAAAAGATGAGGCCGTAAAGTTAACGCCTCCCATTAAAATGACATTAGAACGTGCCTTATCGTGGATACAAGATGATGAACTTGTGGAGGTAACCCCTAAAAATATTCGTCTCCGCAAACTCTATCTTGATCCTAATGAACGTAAACGTTTTGAAAAAACACGTGCATCAATTTCAAGTTAATTTCATAATCTCTTTGGTAAAATATTTATAAAATATTTAATTGTATTGAGCCTCACTATATTCCAGAAAGGATGTCTCTATGAATATTAAGGAAATACCCGTAGGCAAAAATCCACCAGAAGATATTAACGTTATTGTGGAAGTCTCCCTTGGTGGGCAACCAATAAAATATGAGATGGATAAAAAGTCTGGTGCATTATTTGTTGACCGTTTTCTTCATACATCAATGGTTTATCCTGGAAATTACGGTTTTGTCCCTCATACGCTTTCAGATGATGGTGATCCTATTGATGTCCTTATCTGTAATACCCGTCCACTTATGCCTGGTTGTGTTATCAATGTTCGCCCCATCGGAGCTCTAATGATGGAAGATGATGGTGGTAAAGATGAAAAAATTATTGCCATTCCCACTACAAAATTAACAAAACGCTATATCAATATTCATGACTATACAGATCTACCCGAGATTACACTCAAACAAATTGAACATTTCTTCAAGCATTACAAAGATCTGGAACCTGGAAAATGGGCTAAAATTGAAGGATGGCGTGATAAAAACTTTGCGCATGAATTAATTAAGCAAGCTGTTGAGCGCAATAAAAAAATATAACGATTTTAATAAAATAAAGCCTATTTAAAAATAGGCTTTATTCTTTATTTTTTCTACGAGATGCAATCTCTAAAGGATTGCCATATCTGCTTTAGCTCTTCTAAATGTGTTGAAAAGTAAAGTTGTTTGTAGCGAGATATTGCACCGTTTTTCAGAGAAATAGAAGAAGATGGTATTCTCCATTGCTTCGCAAGAAATTTAATGAGAGCTTTATTCGCTTTTCCATCTTCAGGAACAGCACGAAGGCGTATAACCAGATATTGTTTTTCACCATCCCTACATTCAACCCCTATTATTTTGTCAACGGATGATTTTGGAATGAGATATACAAACAAAATCAAGTTATTTTTATCAACTTGATAAAACATGTATTCGCCTCAAGTAATATTTCTATAAATACATGTTTGCGTAAACGCGCCACATGAAAGTACGAATAAAATAAATAATAATGAACACTACAATAGGTGAAATATCAATTGTTCCCAAATTTGGTAAAATTTGCCGGATACGGCTTAAAACGGGATTTGTAAGACGATATAGAAAGCTTCCTATCAAAACAACAAAGCGATTGCGCGAATTTATGATATTAAAGACATAAAGCCAAGAAAAAATGACACTAGCGATTAAAATATCAATATAAATCTCAAAAATCAAATCAATCGTTCGAAGCAATGCATAAATCATGCGTCATCCCTTTCAATCAAGGAAACAGAAGAGCGTATAGAAAACCTTCATTAAAGCAGGTCTGTGTATCAAAAAATGGTTTTATATTTCAATACTCTTTTTTCTTGAATAAAAACCAGATATCTAAATTCTTCATCTCTCTATTTAATGACGATGCAGTTAGAAAACAAATATCAAAATTAAAAATAGAACATACAATAGAAGAAACGGCAAAAAATCTGAATATCCCTTATAGGATTAATCTTAAATCTCATCGTCTTAATTATTAATATATAAAAAACAAACAAACTAAAAACGGCCTTTTAAAGGCCGCTTTTAGTTTTAAAATTATTTCTGCAAAGCAGTCAAACGATTAAGAGCACTGCTAAAACCATCTAGCTGAACAAATAAATCATTCAAAGCTGGTTCACCTGCAGCAGCAATTGTCATCGCCAACTTTAACTGTTTTCCAGAACGTAAAGCTGCTACGTGATTTTTGTCAAAAACGACAGGAACCACACAACCTGCTGGTACACAAGTCCGGATACCGGTTTCGATAACAGCTTTTCCCTCATCAACTTGTAAACGAACAGGCTTAGAAACCAAAATGCCAAAAGGAACTGTTAAATTACCAGATACAACACCCTCAGCATCGAGAGTAAGGCCCATAGCCACAACAACACGCCCCTGCTCATTCACTTCTTGACGGTGCATAAAACAAATTCTTTTCCCTTCTTGTATACCACAGTTAATAGTCCACAAACCGTAGGTTTCAGTCAAAGAAGAAGCTCCATTTGGCAATGTCGCTGCCGCATCTTTTGATGCAGGAGGTTTTGAACTTGTTGCAAATGCAACAGATGAAATACTCAAGAGAGTAAAAACTATAAGTAAATTAAATAACTTTTTCATTTTATATTCCTGTTCTTTACATAAAAGAGAAACATGTTTATTATTTATTATAATATAAAGCATCTTAATAAAAAAAGCTTTCTCGTAATCATATAGCTTTTATAATGGTCTAAGGCTACCTCGAAATTCGCTGACAACTTTCGTATAAACGTGCTTTTTAAAAGAAACAGCAATCAACGGAAGGGTTTCTAGATCAATCCATTTCCATTGATCGAATTCCGCTTTATTGCCATCTGGTGGCGGATTAATCGCAATTTCAGAAAGCTTTCCTGTAAACTGGAAAGCAAACCATTTTTGTATTTGCCCACGATATTTATTTGTTAATGTGCACCCAATAAGTTCTTGTGGAAAATCATAATGGAACCAATTTTGTGCTTCTTTAATCAACTTCACAGATCGAATACCCGTTTCTTCATAAAGTTCACGATATGCTGCATCTAATGGTTTTTCATCTTCATCAATCCCTCCTTGAGGAAGCTGCCAACGATGAGATATTTCAATATCTGCATGAATGGGCATCATTAAACGACGCCCAACCCACACTTTACCGTCATGATTAAAGATAACAATCCCAACACATTTGCGATATGGAAGAACCTTCAAATTAATACCTGCATCCATTTAATATTCCTCAAAATCGCAAGCTATAGATATCAATTCTCACTTTAACACATCCTTATTGGGATCTGGTGGAAATGCTGCATTTGCCATTTCACCTCGTAACAATTTATAAGCCTCATTCAACTGGATATCATCTTTAGGGTCTTTGGGAACAAAAGCAGCTGAACCAGATCCTTTATTACTCTCTCGTTTTCCTTTGATATGTCCTTTTAATGCAGACTCACCAACTTTTACATCATAACCCTTATATTTTTCAGGGAGTGGTTGCTCTACAATAATATCAGGCGTGATCCCTGTTCCTTGAATAGAAGTGCCAGATGGCGTGTAATAAAGTGCTGTTGTTAAGCGTAAAGCCCCATTTTCACCCAAAGGAATAATTGTTTGAACAGATCCTTTACCAAAAGACTGCGTCCCTAAAATTGTTGCACGACGATGATCTTGTAATGCACCCGCAACAATTTCAGAAGCACTTGCCGAACCACCATTAATAAGGACAATGAGCGGTTTTCCATTGATGACATCACCTGGCTTCGCATCAAATCTTGTCACATCACTCTTTTTGCGCCCACGAGTCGACACAATTTCACCTTTATTGAGAAAAGCACTCGAAACATTAACAGCTTGATCTAAAAGCCCACCCGGATTAAGCCGCAAATCAAGGACGTAACCTTTTAGCTTATCTTCAGGAATTTTAGATTGGATATCTTTAATTGCCGCCAGAAGATTATTCAATGTCTGCTCAGAAAACTGGATAACTCTTAAATATCCAATATCACCCTCAACCCGATATTTCACCGCTTTTACTTTGATAATATCACGAACAATCTTCACTTCAAATGGCTTATCAACACCAGAACGAATAATTGTTAAGGTAATTGGTGTTCCAGGAGCACCTCGCATCTTATTAACAGCTTCATTCAATGTTTGACCATTCGTTTGTACATCATCAATTTTTGAAATAAGGTCTCCTGCTAGAATACCTGCTTTTGAAGCGGGAGTATCATCCATTGGTGAAACAACTTTAATTAAGTTTTTTTCCATAGTGACCTCAATACCAAGACCTCCGAACTCTCCTTTCGTAGAATCCCGCATATCCTTGGCTTCTTCAGCATTCAAATAAGATGAATGAGGGTCCAGTGATGTGAGCATGCCATTGATAGCATTTTCAATAAGCTTTTTATCATCTGGAACTGTAACGTATTGCATACGCACACGCTCAAAAACATCGCCAAATATAGCTAGCTTTTTATATGCATTATCTTCATTATTCGCAGCAACAGACTGCACCATAATCATTGAACAGGCGCCGAGCAATACCCCAGCGACCAAAAGAATAACTTTACGAATCATTTTGGCTCCTTCTTATTTTTTCAGTCTGCCACCAAGGAGTTGGATTTACAGGTTTTCCCTGCTTTCTAAACTCAATGTAAAGCATTGGAGAAGTTTTTCCTATATCCAATGCAACACTGTTTGAAATAAATTGCATCTCCATTATACCCAGAGGCTCACCTGAAAGAACAAATTGCCCCTGTTTTACATTAATTCTCGACATTCCAGTAAGAATGATATGATAACCATTTCCAACATTGAGAATGATTAACTGTCCATAAGAACGAAATGGCCCTGCAAAAGCAACAAAAGCATCCACAGGTGATATAACAACAGCTCCTGCCTCTGTTTCTATCGTTTCACCAAAGCGCGTAATCTGCGAACTTTTGTTAGAGTGATGTATTCTTTTTCCTGAAACAGGAAAAAGTAAAGAACCTTTTCGGCTTTCAAAATTGGACTGTTCTAACAATTGCAAACTTTTCCGTACCTGTACTGATGCATCAGAGTTAAGTTTTGACTGACGATCGAGCTCTAAAATCAATTCTTCCAAAGACTGCGCTTTTTTAGCAAGAGCAATATTTTTTTGTTGCTGTTCTGTAAGTTCTTTTTCTGATTTTTTTTGTAGTTTGTTTTTTTGGTCTAATAAAAGCTCTAGACGTTTTCGCTGCTCTGCTTGATTTTGCAGTTTTGTCTTTAATGCCTTATATTCCGTAGTAATGGAATTACTCAAATTGGTCAACTCCTTGAGTTTTTCTGTTAAATCTCGTGTTTTCTCCTGCATCTGAGGAATAACAGTACCTAATAAAACAGAACTACGTATAGAAGCCAACGCGTCCTCTGGCTGTATCATAAGAGCAGGAGGCGGATTCAATCCCATACGCTCCAAAATTGCAAGAACTTCCGCAAATTCAGCACGACGATTTTTTAAACTTTGATAGACTTGTACCCGCTTTTCTATCATTTTTTTAAGCTTTTCTTCCCTTTTAGCAATATCATCTGCTACTATACGTTCTTCTTTAGCCGCCTTTATGAGTGCATCACTCAAAACACGTTGATCTTTTTTTAAATGCTCAACTTGATGCATAAGAAAAGCAACACGCTCACGCGAAAGTGAAATATTTTGGCGAATTTCTCCTAATTCTTTATGTACTTCCGTACTCCTCATTGTATCTTCCGCGTGCGATACAGAAAAGCAAAAAAACATACTCAAGAGCAGAATGACAAATATGACGCACTCCTCATATAAATATAGCATCTTTCTATGAAGAAGCTTTTTCATTTGCAAAAACCATGACACCTCATCGTATACATTAGAGATGCTTTAAATGGTGTCAGCTAAAACAATATTAATAAACATATAAATAAGTGCTAAAAATTGCACAAAAATATTAAAAACGATGATACGGATGGTTATTTTCAATTGTTACAGCGCGGTAAAGTTGTTCTGTAAGAAGAATACGTGCAATTTGATGTGGCCACGTCATCAAACCAAAAGATAAAAGAAAATCAGCACGCTTCTTTATTTGTTCATTATGCCCATCAGGTCCTCCCAAAGCAATGACGACATCTCGAATGCCCTCATCACGATAACACCTCAATTTTTCAGAAAAAGAAATTGACGAAATCGATTCTCCACGCTCATCTAACACAATTAATCGACATTTTTCAGGTAAAAATTCAATAAGTTTTCTCCCCTCTTCCTCCATACGTTGACAAACTGTGTGAGCACGACTTTCTGGTATCTCTTGTAACTTTTTTAAATGAAAGCCTACATCTCCAGAAATTTTAGAAAAACGATCCAAATAATGCTGAACTAATTTTTGCTCCGCCCCACTTTTCATACGACCAACCGCAAAAATAGAAATTTGCATTTTAATGATCTCCGAAGAGAAGCAAAGCCGTATCGTTTAAATCCGGCGTCATCCATATTTTTTCTAAATTATAAAAAAGACGAATTTCTGGACGAAAAAGATGAGTGATAATATCACCTGTATCAATCAATACCCAGTCACCTCCAGCAAGCCCTTCTACACGCGCAAGCCCCTGCCCACTATCTTTCCAAGTATGTAATAAATGATCAGCAACAGACGATACATGACGCTGCGAATTTGCTGAAGCTATGACCATATAATCAGCCAAAGATGACTTCCCTCGAATATCAATAGCAACAATATCTTCTGCTTTTGTATCTTCTAAACTCTTGAGAATAACTTCAAGACTCTCACTAACAGAAAAAACTTTTTTTTCTTTTGAAGGCATAATATCGTAAGAGTGTTTGTGTGCAACGTTTTTCAGATCAATATCCTTTCTTATCGTTGTGGAATCTAAAAAAGAGACTTCTCTAAAGAGAAGCAGAATCTTATGAAATGTTCAAGAAAAATCATTCTTCTTCAAACGAAGGTTTGTTGAAGATTGAAAAGATAAAGGTCCATGCAAATAAGTCCAAACTGGTGGCTTGATAAAAGGTAATCGCTTACTTTCTCTCTCATCCAAACGAAAACGGCGATAAATATGTGCCATAGGAGAAGAAAGTGCTGACCGATTGCCTAAAGGACGATCAATAATCGCAATAGGAAGCATAGAGACGATATCATGCCATCGATACCATTGATGTATCGTCGCAAAACTATCTGCCCCCATAATCCATACAAAATTTACGCCACTGTAATGGGTAAGAATATGAAAAATCGTATCTACTGATACTTTGCTCCCTATAGCCTGTTCAAAACCTGTTAAGCGAATTTTTGGATGGTCAATAAGTTTAAAACTTAATTGCATTCTCTCCTCTAAAGAGGGCAACTGTGTACAATCCTTTAAAGGATTTCTTGGAGTGATCATCCACCATAACTGATCAAGATGCAAACGCCGAATGGCAATTTTTGCAACAAGAAGATGCCCCGCATGCGGTGGATTAAAGGAACCACCAAAAAGACCCACAACATTAGATCTTTCAACATGTGGCATACAATTTTTCCATGGAAAAAATGATGTTCTCAAGCTCTAACCTGACCATTTCCTTTAACGTGATATTGAAATGATGTTAGCTGTTCAACACCTATGGGACCACGTGCATGCATTTTTCCTGTTGCGATACCAATTTCCATTCCAAAACCAAATTCACCTCCATCAGCAAATTGTGTAGATGCATTGTGTAATAAAATAGCTGAATCTAAATGATTAAAAAAATTCTTCACCACTTCCAAATCCTCAGCAATAATCGATTCCGTATGTCCTGATGAATAACGCTTAATATGAGAAATGGCTCCCTCAACACCCTCAACCGTTTTAACAGAAAGAATAGCATCAAGATATTCATGCGACCAATCTTCTTCAGAAGCTAATTTGACATCTGGCATAAGAAAAACAATATCTTCTGTGGCACGAATTTCACACCCCTTTTCCTGTAAAGCAGTTAAAACAGGAAGAAATTTTTTTAATGCTTGGCCGTCAATGAGAACTGTCTCAACAGCACCGCATATCCCTGTTCGCCGCAGCTTTGCATTTAAAACAATATTGCGTGCCATATCTAAATCTGCCGATTTATCAATATAAATATGACAAAGTCCCTCCAAATGAGCAAAAATTGGAACACGTGCATCAGACTGAACACGAGCAACAAGGCTCTTTCCACCACGTGGTACGATCACATCAATCGCTCCATCCAATCCTTTGAGCATTTCCCCAACGACAGCACGATCTGTCGTTCCAACCATTTGGATAGCATCTTTGGGTAAACCAGAGCGCTCTAAACCTTGTACCAAAGCTAAATGAAGAGCATGAGAAGAATGAAAGCTATCCGAACCACCGCGCAAAATCGCAGCATTACCTGCTTTTAAGCACAAAGAACTCGCATCAATTGTAACATTGGGACGACTTTCATAAATAATGCCAATCACACCAAGAGGTGTTCGTACACGACTTATATGAAGCCCATTTGGACGCGTCCATTCATCCATCACTTGTCCAACAGGATCAGATAAACGAGCAACTTGGCGAACACTGTCTATCATTGCACGTAAACGCAAATCATCTAATTTTAGCCGATCAATCATTGCAGCTTTCAAATTATTCTGAGCAGCATTCTCTAAATCTTGACAATTCGCCCGTAAAATTTCATCTGACTGAGCCTCTAGACTTAAAGCGATCATTTCTAATGCATTGTTCTTTTGCTCAGAAGAAGCAACAGCTAACGCTGCAGCGGCATAGCGTGCTTTTTGTCCCATATCTTTCATTTGTTCTTCTAAAGTCATCGTAACATCCACTCTGCCAAAACAATAAAAACAAAAGTAACTTTTTTAAACAGTATTGGTCAAGCAACGTACAATCATATCATTACGATGCACCATAGCAGAGCGCGCCTCATACCCAAGAATAGCTTCGATTTCTTCACTTTTATGTCCTATAATGCGTACAGCCTCATCTTTGTCATAGCTTACAAGTCCACGCGCAATCTCAACTCCATCTGTACCAACAATTGCAACCGTATCCCCACGCTGGAAATTTCCCTCAACGCCAATAACCCCTGCAGCTAATAATGATTTTCCTGATTCAAGAGCCCTAATGGCTCCTTGATCAATCGTCAAAACACCAGATGGATCTAAATGACCAGAAATCCATGTTTTCCAAGCATTGACAGATTTCTTACTTGCCGCAAAAAAACTCTTGCGTTCACCTTTGTCAATTGCAGCAAGAGGATTCATACGCTTGCCTGAGGTGATAATCATCGCCGTTCCAGCAGCATTAGCTATTTTTCCGGCTTCAAGCTTAGTCTTCATTCCTCCCCGTGAAAACTCTGAAGCAGCAACATCTGCCATTTTTTCGATATCATGCGTAATGGATGCAACAAAAGGTATAAATTCAGCCGTAGGATCACTATGGGGAGACTTTGTATAAAGACCATCAATATCGGATAAAAGTATTAAAAGATCTGCCCTCACCATTGTTGCCACACGTGCAGCTAAACGATCATTATCACCATAACGAATTTCAGTTGTTGCAACAGTATCATTCTCATTAATAACAGGCACAGCTCCCAAATATAAAAGCGTCTCAATCGTTGCACGTGCATTGAGATAACGCCTTCGCTCCTCCGTATCAAATAAAGTGAGCAAAATTTGGCCTGTTTTGAGCCCATGTTGAGCAAGCGCATCACCATAGGTTTTTGCTAACTCAATTTGCCCCAAAGCAGCACATGCTTGGCTTTCTTCCAATTTCAAAGCCCCCTTAGGAAGCTGTAGCAATGTCCTTCCTAAAGCAATAGCACCTGAAGACACCAATAATATCTCTACGCCTCCTTTGTGTAATTCAACAACATCATTGATCAAGCTTTTAAGCCATTCAACCCGTAAACCTGCCTGAGGATCAACCAAAAGGGCAGATCCAATCTTGACCACAATACGTTTATAGTGTGTAAGTTTTTGCGATCCAACAGCCATCTCAATCAACCTTGCTATCCCCACTGATCTCCTCTTTGCGTGACATTTCAATAATATGTGCACCAGCACGCAGCACATTTTCTAAACCTTCGCGGCTAACCGCAGAAAACATCATAACTGGTTGATCCGCTGCTCTTTGCAAAGCTTCCCGTTTAGCTTCACGCTCTTCAATTGTCAGAGTATCTATCTGGCTTAAAGCAACAATTTCAGTTTTATCACTTAGATTATTTCCATATGCCTCAAGTTCATGACGCACAATTTGATATGCTTTTGCTACATCTTCTTCTTGAGAAGAAATTAGATGAAGCAGTACGCGACAACGTTCCACATGTCCTAAAAAACGATCTCCAATTCCCACACCTTCATGCGCTCCTTCAATTAATCCTGGAATATCAGCCAAAACAAATTCACGACCATCAATACGTACAACACCAAGATGAGGATGTAGAGTGGTAAAAGGATAATCTGCAACTTTTGGTTTTGCAGCCGTTACAGAAGCTAAAAAAGTTGATTTTCCAGCATTTGGTAAACCAACAAGCCCCGCATCAGCAATTAACTTCAAACGAAGCCATATTGCACGCTCTTCTCCAGCCAAACCTGGATTTGCACGACGCGGTGCCCGATTTGTCGATGTTGTAAAGTGAAGATTGCCAAAACCGCCATTCCCTCCTTTTGCAAGGCGATAGCGCTGTCCCACTTCCGTTAAATCACATATTAACGTTGTATTATCTTCTTCAAAAATTTGCGTCCCAACCGGAACTTTAAGGATGACATCATTACCCTTTTCACCCGTCATATTACGCCCCTTGCCATGCCCCCCTGTTTTTGCTTTAAAATGCTGTTGGTAGCGATAATCAATCAGCGTGTTAAGCCCATCAACAACAAGAGCCCAAACATCACCACCCCGTCCTCCATTCCCCCCATCAGGTCCCCCAAATTCTATGAA
Organism: Bartonella sp. CL266QHHD; assembly: GCF_042195355.1. Taxonomy (NCBI): domain Bacteria; kingdom Pseudomonadati; phylum Pseudomonadota; class Alphaproteobacteria; order Hyphomicrobiales; family Bartonellaceae; genus Bartonella; species Bartonella sp. CL266QHHD. Next base: position 4,092 of record NZ_JBHIOD010000068.1, on the reverse strand, counting down.
TTTTTCACGACGAAATGATACTGCTCCAGAACCTCCATTACCAGAACGAATATAAACTTTAGCTTGATCAAGAAATTTCATTGGAAACACTCACTGAGGAATCAATCTCTTTACCTCTATAGGCAATACATTAGTTTTACCAGTTTTTCATCATTGATAACAGAAAAACTGTCACTATCGCCGATAACTCTTTGAGAAAAAAATCATCACATCTAAATAGGTTAAGTAAAGTTAAGTCTTCTTAAAAGAAGGCGCTATTCTTGTATTTTTGTTTTTCCCTTAAATTCAAGTGCTAGAAGATAAAGCTCTACTGATTCTGATCGGCTTGCGGGTGGTTTAACATGATAGACTTTTTTAAAATGCTGTTTTAGTATCGTAAGAAGAGTGTTTTCTGCTCCTCCTTGAAAAGCCTTTGCTAAAAAATGTCCCCCAGGCTTAAGAACCGAAAGAGCAAAATCAGCCGCAACTTCACATAAATAAATCGTTCTTAAATGATCCGTCTGACGATGACCTGTTGTTGGCGCTGCCATATCAGAAAGAACCACATCCGGTTTTGTCCCTAAAGTTTCAATTAATTTCTGCGGTGCATCTGTATGCAAAAAATCCATTTCCAACATGGCAACTCTAGGTAATGGATCAACATGTAAATAATCAATACCAACAACGCTAGGATCCTCATCACTTGACCCTACTATACGCTCAACCACCTGACACCAGCCCCCAGGTGCTGCTCCTAGATCAATAACCTTTTGACCTTTTTTCAAAAACCTATAGCGCTCATTAATTTCAATGAGTTTATAAGCCGCACGCGAACGATACCCATCTACTTTTGATTGATGGACATAAGGATCATTCAGATGCCTCTCTAACCATCGTCGTGATGAAGCTTTAATGGTTCCTGCTTTCTTTTTTACGCGCTGATATAATTCATGTGACCCTGAACCTCCATAGCCACCTCTCGGTGTTTTTGTTGTTTTTTTCATCGTTATTCATTGTCTCCATATTTAATTCTCTAACGCTTGAAATCTCTGCTCTTTCTACGACGACACCATACCCCATCGCGTAACATTAGCTCTATCAAAATTCCTTCCCTTAATCCACGATCAGCAACTCTTAAACGCTGACTTGGCCAAACTTCCCGAATAACATCTAAAATTGCACAACCAGCTAAAACTAAATCTGCTCTCTCGCGCCCAATAAAAGGACTTATGACACGTTTTTCTATATCCCATGATAATAGACGTTGTGTCATAAGTGTAATGTCTGCATCCTTCATCCAAATGCCATCCACTTTTTTCCTATCATAACGCTCTAAATTAAGATACATTCCTGCTAAAGTCGTAACTGTACCAGAGGTTCCCAAAAGATGAAACTTCGAACCTTGTGCTAACTCTCCTAATTTATGACGATCTGAAAAATTATTTAATAACCCTCGCACATAGCTTTTCATTTTTTCAAAATCGTCTAAGCTAATATCATTCCCTCCAAAACGTTCAGCAAGCGTAACAACACCAACAGGAAGAGAAGTCCAAGCGATAATTTGTCTAGCTAAACGAAAAGAACGCTTTTGAGAAACATCAAGTAGCACAATTTCTGATGACCCTCCTCCAATATCAAAAAGCACAATTGCGTCAGTATTTGGTTCAACAAGTGTACTACACCCTGTAACAGCAAAACGCGCTTCTGTTCGCCGATCAACAATTTCCAATTCAAGACCTGTCTCCTCCAAAACACGCTGAATAAAATGTCTACCATTTTCTGCAGAACGACAAGCTTCCGTTGCAATCAAGCGATAACGCTTAATATGCCTTTGTTTTAGCTTTAAATGACAAATCTTTAATGCCTCAATCGCACGATCCATAGCTTGTGTATTAAGAAAACCGTTATTTATTAAACCTTCTCCCAATCGTACAATACGAGAAAAAGCATCAACAACACGAAAATATCCAGGTTTACTGGGAGATGCGATAAGAAGACGACAATTATTTGTTCCGAGATCAAGTGCCGCATAAAGAGGTGGAGATTTTACTGGATGGAACCGTCGAAGAAAAGGTGCTTTGAGTTTTTTTGTTTTTTGAGCACCTATCATTATCTGATTATGAAACTCAAAAGCTGCCTCAGATTGAACAAAAACCTGTTTCTGTTCATAATGTTTTTTTCTCTGTTGTCTCTTTATATCAACAAGGACAGAGTATGCCTCTGTTCGTGACAATGCAGAAAGATTATTTGTATTACTACTGCACTGATCATACAACTGATCTGCTTTGGTATCGTATATTTCTCCTCGCTTTAACTCTTTTGAACCATAATTTAACGGGGTCATGTCCCTTATCCCTTGAGCGTTCCCCCAATAAATAAACGCGAAAACTCTTCTGCTCATTCCTAAATAAAGCAATAATGCAGCATCAAATGATATATACAAGAAATCATTCTTTCTTTTTCTATCATTAAAATTTTCTACACTAACATCATTCAGATTTTTGTATAATCTTTCGGTTGTTTCCGTGAAATCATGCATCTCTTTATGAACTTAAAACTATAAATTAATCGTTTACGTTCACATCAATTTTTATAAATTATGCTCTTTTCTTGATACCATTTACACGGAGCACACATCTATTGTAACAAACCTACACTATCATACTATTTGCTGACTTTTAAGGTTACAACAACCTATACATTAGTATGGTTTATAAGAAAAAAATTTTTTTTCGTTATCCACACACAAACCACGTTTGTTATATGCAATGAAATGGCTTTGATTATGCTGGAATAAAAGTTCCGTAGTACTACAAAATGCAATTACAATAGCTGTTATTTCGTGAATACCAATAAAAACTATCGTTCAAAAAAACTCTAGAATTATAAAATTTATCTGAAAAATATTAATGCTTAATCAGACCGCATTAAAAATCCATTTGAAGCTTAAAAAAAGAATTTAGTCTACTCATTATTGTAAGGAAGAAATCGAGTATTTCTAATCTTTTTTACTTTTAATAACTAACGAAATCACTCTTTAAGCATTATAGGAAACACTAACTTGATTTTCTATTACATATAAAGAACTTACTGTGACTTTATATTCATAAAACTCTCACTCTTTCCAATAAATCACCTCGATATCATATTATATAAAACTTCTTACTTATCTGACCTTATAATTTACACTCAAAAATATAATACAACAATTTATGGAAAAATGACTCTTGTTAAAAATACTCGATGGATTCTAAGGACGGAAAGAATTAAGTGCCGCATTTAACCCTTTAAATGGTACAGTAAAAGAAAATACCTTACCTTCTTTAGTTTTATAGGAAATACGTACCTTATTGTTCTGCTCTATTTGTTTAGTCAAAACCGGACCTACAGGTGATTGTGCCAAACAAACCGTTTCATTACATTGCGTATAATTAATAAGAACAGGTTTTTTAACATCTTTTACAAACATTTGAATCGGAACATTTATATCAGAATTTGGCAATGTTCGAAAAAGCATCACTGCTTGACCACTTGTCGTAGAAACAAGAGACCAACTAAAAATGGTATTTCCTTCTTGATCATGAACCGTCTGTGTCACATTACATATACCTTGCTTATGTTTAAGCTTTTGTTTTTCGTCACAAATCAAAGTCCAATCATAAAATTGCATAATAATTCGACGTGTTTCGCCAGGTTCTCCCTTAGGTATCGATAAGTGCGGTGGATGCACTGTATAAATATTATTATTCTCGTTGGCAAAGCTTTCGCTCTTGCCTATTAAGGCAAGAGCAAACAGCAGAACCTTTACTAACATACTTCTCGTTTTTACAATAACAGCCATTTTTTCTATTATCATCTCAACCTCAGAGTAATTCCAGCGCCTATTCCCCAATGACCTCCAGCACTTGTCACAGATACATTCGAGCGAATATTTCCATCTTCAGATGTATAACCAGCACCAAGAGCAAGTGCAGATTGACTGCGCCATAAACCACTCCCAAATGAAACACTTAAAGATCCTGGTATATCATAGTAACGTAAGTTGGACACCGCTAGACCAATAGCAGCAGCTTGTCTTGCTTCTTTCCGAACATCCTGAATAGCATAATTCAA
>NZ_JBHIOD010000067.1:0-5647 GCF_042195355.1 Bartonella sp. CL266QHHD | reverse complement strand
CCAATATGGGGTGGTGGGGCTTTTTAGGCAGTCTGGTAGGCGCCATTATTTCCAGTGTTTTTGGCTATTATGGTTATAGAAACCGTAAGGACACTTTCATGCTTTAAAACGTCTACCTTTAAAGAAAATACATAAAAAGCTGCACGCATAGTGCAGCTTTTTTGCAAAATTTTCTTGATTTTTCATGCTTTTCAACACAACAAGAATTTTTGAAATCCACGTGAAGCTTTTATAATCGTGAGAAACAAGCTTCAAAATAAAAGATTTTTTTTAATAATTCTATTTTTTTATGTTTTTCCTTTAAAAAACTTCTTAAATGAAGTGTTGACTCCATCGATTATATATATGCCATTACAGCATAACAAATATGCGGCTCTTGCTCTATTTTTTCCATTTAAGCCAAACGAATTTCGCAAAAAAATATTTCTCTACGATCAACAACTTTTCTCAATGTGGAAAACATATCAATCTTACATCTCATGTAAGAGGGAGCATTATGCGGTTAACATTTCATCCACACACAATATGAGAGAATAAGTTGAATTCTCTGATACAAAGGGAATACCAACCTACCAAATTATCTATTCTCAACAAAGCAACACTCTCACCACTTCAATACCAGTATTTTAGTTTGAGGATACGAACACAATTTACATTCTAGATTAAATGTATCAAATAAATAATGAACATAAAATCTATGAATAAACAATGGTTTAACTTTACATGCTTCAAACAAAGGACAAAATTCTATAATCATGCGTTATTAATTCTTTTGTAAATATTTTTATCAGATATCAAAAATCGTACCATTGCTTTCAATACAAGAAACCGACATAAAAAGTTTCATATTGAATGACCAAATAGTTTTTTTACAAATTGCGACATTAGAGCAAAAGCTTCATTGGCTAATTATACGAAAAAATAAAATAGAAAATGCATTTTAATAAATATAAAAGCAAATTGTTTTATAAAAGAATATGTAAAAAACCATAGATCACCTTATGATCATGTTATTTATGATTCAGATATTGAGTTTAGTTTTGCACAATCGTTTGAAAAAACGATGAGATTAAAGTTTATGCGCAACTGCCTAAATGGTTTAAAATTGATACACCTCTTGGATCATATACTCCCGATTGGGCTGTATTATTCGAGCAAGATGGGCAAGAAAAACTGTATTTTGTTGTGGAAAGCAAAAGAAGTATTTTCGAAGACATGTTGCGCGATCTGGAAAAAGCAAAAATCCATTGCGGTCATGAACATTTCAAAGCTTTGGGAGAAAATACCCAATATATTGTTTCTGATAATTATGAAACTTTTATCGATCAAGCACTTCAAAAAGATACCATAACAACTTGAAAAAATGTTTGGGCTATGGAAACAACCCTCCCCTGTTGTTTATAAAATGCACCTTTTTCCTACTCTATAATTTACAAGCCCTTCCTTATAACCGATTTTAATTTTTATTAAACAATCAAGAGATTGTCGAATATTTTCCAGAAAGGGCTGCACATTTAAGAAAAGAAAATTATAAACTATTGAGAATACATTTGACACCCAAACAATCATTTAAGCATAAAAAATGATATATAAACAAACATTGGATTTTTAAGTCAATAATTTGATTTATAAAGATTTTCACATTTTCCATGTTAAATAATAAATGCAAATGGAGCAGGCATGCACGTCTCGTGTAGGTTCTGCTTTTGCTCTCATGTAAAGTGAATTGACAGAAAACAGACTCCTCGATAAACTCATCAAAATCAGCTTAACTGATGGCTTCATTTTGGAGGAAGAGGGGTTTGTACACAAGAGAAGCATTTGGGGACCATCAGCACTTCCAATCACATTCATTCCAATATCAAAACCGCAGACATCACAAACACGTGTTAATTTTTAAAAGTCTGTGAATGGGGCGCAACCAATGTTTTAAAGAACATCTGTAGGGAGCATGATCATGCAAAAGGTAGATTCCTATACAAAAACAGAACGGTATGTCATATATACCGTCATTATTTCCAGCATACTTCCTCTGCTGGACGGAAGCATTGTTAATGTCATCCTTCCTAACCTTGCGCATTATTTTTCCGTGGAAGGAAATAATATACAATGGGTTGTAACATCCTATTTTCTCGCCACCGTTCCAGGGCTGCTAATGGCCGCTTTTGTGCAAGGAAGAATAGGTATCAAAAGCACTTGGTTTCTTGCAAGCTTCATTTTTATGCTTGGATCACTGGGGGTAGGAATAAGCTATGATTTTCCAACCATTATATCTGCCCGTATCGTTCAAGGTTTTGGGACCGGTCTTTTGCTACCCCTTAGCCAAACCATCATTGCCTTACAATTTGGACAGACACGAGTGCGCCAAGCCATGGGCACCATAGCCGTACCAACAGTTTTCGCCCCTGCCTTTGGTCCGCTGGTGGGCGCCTCACTTGCTCAGTATGTCTCTTGGCGTTTGTTATTTTTTATTAATATTCCGCTTATTTTATTGGCACTCACCCTTGGAGCAAAACATTTAAAGAACAACGAAACAACAAAAACAAAATTTAACTTATTTGCATTTTTAGCGTTTTCCATATCGCTTCTTTCGTTTTTTTACCTCACAGAAGCCAGAAACATCAATAACAAAAACCACTTATATATCCTAGCACTTATAGCGGTGATATCTCTCATATTATTCATTGTTTCTAATCAGAAAGCAAAAAACAAATTAATCGTCTTTAGCGGATTTCAAAATGCGCGCTATACATTACTCATGATCATGGGGCTTGTTGCTTCATTTCTTTTTTATAGCTTCCTCGTTTATTTCCCACTAGCCATTGCCATGGAACAAGCCCATGAAAATAGCCTTCTCATCATCGGTGCCCTCCTTGCTCTGCAAGGGGTAGGAGCATGGATCGGAAGGAAATTTATTTACCAAAAATGGAAAGAAAAATCTCCCTTTTTCATGATAGGAATTGGTTTAGTGATATCAAGCTTTGGGTTATTATGCTTCGGCTATAATATAAGCATGGATGGACTTGGATTCTTGCTAAGAGGCATAGGACTTGGCATCGCCACCATTGTCTGCCTTTCCGCCCCCATCCAATATGTCAACAGTTTATACGTCAAAGATACAGCCGTTATCACACGCATATTACAGCAAATAGGTGGTGCCTTAGGGGGTATATTCGCTGGCTTTTTGATCCATTCGCTGACAGAAGAATACCTGTCCTTAAACCAAACATATATCGTATTCTTCATATTCTCTATCGCTGCATTTTTACTGTTTTGCCTAGCCCTCCTCTTATCGCGTAAAGAGAAGAATTCCGATTTATGATATGCTTTATTTGAACACCCTATCCATAACATTGGCAATGGCATATAAAATCATACAGCATTTACCACTTTTCGAGAAACCAACACACTGAGACCTTGACCACAGCCTTCATCATTTTTATGAAAGAACACTAAACCGATAAGCTCCTTAAGCTCTAAAATTGATCACCTCCAGTAACGTACGGTGTTTGTAATTTTATGATACCTCTGTGCTTTTAGATCCCTCTAAAAACCTCTTGAAATATGGGATTTTCTGATCAGACCTTTGCAAAGATCCACGAAATTAAGCACGCATTTCAATGCGGAATAGTCCCATAAATGCGCTAACAGACGCCCTACTGAACCAGCATAGAATATAGAACCCGCCCCCGCGCACGCCCCTATAAATGCTAATCATCTTTTACCACACACCGCGATGTGAAAAATCGCACTGTATTACAAACTTGATAATGTTATTCGCCCCTTTTCAAAGTCATTGAATCACTATGCTTTCATAACAGCAATAGGTCAAAATGAAACTGAAGAGACAAAAACAGCTGGTAAAGCAGCATCTTCTCTCCATTTCATTGTTAACTGTTATAAGAAATCTCCCCCACTTTAATAAAAAAGCCCTCTCTCATTGAGAGGGAAATTTTAAAAACATTGAAAATCATGATGCACGATGACAGACAGCAAACCATCTCTAAAAAGACTGTTTCTTGATTTTCACAGCGTACTCTTAGATTTCTCTAACATTTTCCTGCCTTTAGATTTTCCTTATAAAATTTACGGACAAAAGAAGCTTTTCAGAACTCTTTTACACATAACTTCATTGCTTCAAGCTCCCTTACAGACACGATAAACGCGTATATTTCCATCTACCAAGTATGCGAGCTTCACAGCGGATATAATGAAAACAGTCTTTTTATAGAAAACCGTAAGCTTTAACGGAATAAACGAGATTTTAAACTAGCCTCCCGCATTACTCATTACTCTATACCGGTTATGCAAATAAAGAGCGCCATCTACTTTTTCTGACAAGCAAAGAACACACACAACATTTAGTAACATGCCATTATTGAAATTCTTGTCACAAAACCTTCCTTTCAGGGATTATGCGCATTGCCTGCTTCCTTCTCTCCAATAAACAATCTGCCAATAAAGAATGCTATTGCAGTTACGATAATACAAAATTATACTTCTGTTCTCATTCTATATTTTTCCAATTATCACGCATTATTCACCCCCTTCACTGCTTCACTGTTATAACAATGAAAAGAGAAAAAAATTAAAACACAATATGGCATTTCTCTTTCATAAATCTTATATAAGCCACAAAATTGTTGCGCGACTTTCTAAGCAAGGTCAGGCAATAAAATCATACTCTAAAAACCACTCAACATACCACTTTTTGATATTACAAAGATACAAAATGCAATTATCGTCTCCGCAAACAATATCTCAGAAAAACAAAATCCCTCCTGCAACAATTAGGGCACTCTCTCAAATATTACCAAAGTACTATTGGCCAGAGAATTTGGATGCCTTATTCTTTTATACACCATCTGCTCCTCATGAGTACCTAAGTGATGATAAAGAAGTCACGATTAAAAAACGACTAGATACAATCAATGTAAAATGCAATGAACCGCTTGAAGTCCTTGGTCCCCTGCTTGGTGATTTTTTGGACAGCGAGTTTCATAAGTTAGTCGGATTCATATTTCAAGACATACCAGAAGACCAAATGCTACAAGAGCTTAAAGAAGATCAACGTAAAATTTTAGAAACGTTAAAGAAAGATGGATTGGAATATCAGCGTGGAGGATATATTATCAAGAATGAGGTGACCTTCACACAAGAATTGCAAAAAGCTGGTCTCCTCTCGATGGAAGAGCTAAAAAAACTTATTGCAGAGAAAGAACTTTCAGCAGTAGAAATCGAAATAAATAGAGCATTAGAAAATATAGAAAAAGATCCAAGGGAGGCAGTTCTATTTGCAGCAAATCTGTTGGAAGCCTCTTGCAAAGCTTATCTCGACCACCATTCTATCCCATATGCAGAAAACGCCCGTAATAATCTGCCCGCTTTATGGGAAGAAGTCGTTAAGAAAGCTAAGATCCATCCCGAAGATATGAAGCAAGAAAACTTAAAAAATCAAGATCTAGATGAAAATGACTTAAAAATGATCGCATCCGGTCTGTATCAAATTGTGCGCGGTACTATAAAGTTAAGAAACAAGAAAGGTGCAGCGCACGGCCGCTCAGAAAAGGATTTTGAACTAATCAATCTCAAGCCTCGCCATGCGCGTTTAACTTTTAATGCCGCCCATTCTCTCTCAATTTATATT
>NZ_JBHIOD010000066.1:446-1776 GCF_042195355.1 Bartonella sp. CL266QHHD | reverse complement strand
TTTTTCAGTCTGCTTCATGGAGATCTGTAAGCCAATCCGATGATGTAGGGGATGCATGGTCATTTTCTTGAAACAGAGGAACTTTTGGGAAGAACAAGAAGAATAAAAGGATTGCGGATTCTCATTGATTAAAGCGCTATGGGGGAGCTTTAAGGGTTAGAGCCTTTAAGGGTTAGAGCCTTTGTCATTTGAGGGGAGAGGAAGGCAAAAAATGGCACTTTTGAAGGCTGTGATATTTGGCCAATAAAAATAAAAACACAATAAAAATTAAACTAAAACAAAGGAAAAATTAAACTAAAAAAGGCCCCATTTAAAAAGGGCCTTTTTATTTAAGTTTTACAATATATACAAAATGTATATAACTTTACTTTAAGAACTTTTTGTAGCTTATACTCTAGTAGAAACAAGTTGTATGAAATATATAATAATTGATCCTAAAAAACTAGCTATTGCATTCAATAAACTTTTTCCTTTCTCGTATATATCGTTTATTGATGCTTGTTCTGATGCGCTTCTATTACTGACTCTCAGTATATTCAATGTATCCGATGTGTCCCTTACTTGTTTAACAAACTGTAAATTTGTTTTCTCAATAGTATAAGGTGCAACAATAGGAGAGGGCTGTTTATTGACTATACGATCAGATTTTTGAATCGCGAGAGCTAAACCACTTGTGATAGCCCCCGCTATGAAAAAATATCTGATATTCATAGTTTTTCTCCTATATTTATTTCGATAAATAAATATCGATACGTATCATATATAAATTCGATTTAAATAACTATAGTAAAAATACAACAATCACAAAAAAGAATAAACTTTGTCTATATTTTGACAAAATTTACCCTTAATTGCCTTAATGAATTCTTTTAGATTCGATTTTATGAAGGCGTAAAAAGGTTTGAAAGCTCTGTAGGCAAGTGGAATCCCATAAGATGGGTGATACGGCAGTCGCTAGAAAACTTCCTTTTGTGCCTTTGACCAAGGATTCATAAAAATGAGGGTTCATAAAAATGAGATGCGATGAAAATTGAGTAAAACCCTTGAAGGGAAGGATTCACTCTATTGAAGGCGGAGTGAATCCTCTTATGGATCGGATACTGCCTTATGAGGGTTTGGCAGTTTCCGTTGAGGGGAAGGATGCACTCTTTTTGAGGGCTAGAGTGCATCCTCTTATGGATTGGATACTGCCTTTATGAGGGTTTGGCAGTTTCCGTTGAGGGGAAGGATGCACTCTTTTTGAGGGCTAGAGTGCATCCTTTTCATGGATTGGATACTGCCTTTATGAGGGTTCGGCAGTTTCCGTTGAGGGGAAGGATGCACTCTTTTT
>NZ_JBHIOD010000066.1:0-254 GCF_042195355.1 Bartonella sp. CL266QHHD | reverse complement strand
GGCAGTTTCCGTTGAGGGGAAGGATGCACTCTTTTTGAGGGCTAGAGTGCATCCTCTTATGGATTGGATACTGCCTTATGAGGGTTCGGCAGTTTCCGTTGAGGGGAAGGATGCACTCTTTTTGAGGGCTAGAGTGCATCCTCTCATGGATTGGATACTGCCTTTATGAGGGGTTGGCAGTTTCCGTTGAGGGGAAGGATGCACTCTTTTTGAGGGCTAGAGTGCATCCTCTTATGGATTGGATACTGCTTCAT
>NZ_JBHIOD010000065.1:0-30551 GCF_042195355.1 Bartonella sp. CL266QHHD | reverse complement strand
CATTTTTTGGGCGATTTTGAGTAAACATCCTGCGCTTACACGATTGAAGCCTTTTTCGTATTTTTGGATTTGTTGAAAACTAACACCTAAATGGCTTCCTAATTCTTTTTGGGAAAGGCTCATTGAAATGCGTCTGTGGCGGATTCTTTTGCCTATCAGAATGTCGATAAAATTTGGATTTTTGGTTTGCACTTCAAGCCCCCCCTCCGGTTGCGAGCGCCCTCGCATTGGTATTCCGGGAGTCTAAAAGTACTGAATCCGAGTCAGTTTTTTTGCTTTTAGTGCTTAAAGCACCTGGACATAGCAAAAACTCCCGGAATTCCGGGATACCCACAAAAGTAGGCTCAATTGTACGCTCGGATTTAGGGCTTTTAGTTCCCTATTGATCGTTGCGTGGACGATCAAAAAACATTTTTTAATTTGTAAAGTAATTTCAGAAGATTGGCAAGAAAAATCAATATGCCATAAAACGGCGCTATTTGAGGTGTGCTGGTTTGAATTTGACTTAAGGGGGAGAGGATATGTTGATGGGGGCGTTTTGCTTAATCAGAAATCAACCACAAGATTGCTTTTTGTTTTTTTGGCTGGAGGTCTCTAAAGTTTTTCAAAAGAGTGTGTTCTTTTTCGCTATAGGTTTCTTGATCACGGAGTGGGGTATTTTCTTTTGTTGAGATATCTTCTTTTGTAGCAATGTCTGCATAAAAAAAGCTTATAGGAACTTCCATTTTTTGGGCGATTTTGAGTAAACATCCTGCGCTTACACGATTGAAGCCTTTTTCGTATTTTTGGATTTGTTGAAAACTAACACCTAAATGGCTTCCTAATTCTTTTTGGGAAAGGCTCATTGAAATGCGTCTGTGGCGGATTCTTTTGCCTATCAGAATGTCGATAAAATTTGGATTTTTGGTTTGCACTTCAAGCCCCCCCTCCGGTTGCGAGCGCCCTCGCATTGGTATTCCGGGAGGTTGAAAATACTGAACCTAAATCAGCTTTTTGCTTTTAGTGCTTAAAGCACCTGGACATAGCAAAAACTCCCGGAATTCCGGGACACCCACAAGAGTGGGCTCATTTTACGCTAGAGCTTAGGGTTTTTGAATCCCTCTTGATCGCTGCGTAGACGATCAAAAAACATTTTTTAATTTGTAAAGTAATTTCAGAAGATTGGCAAGAGAAATGAAAATAATCTCAAAGAGACTATATGATTGGGTACTTTTTAAAAAAGTGCGAAATATGGATTATAAATCGCGTCTTTTGCTTAATCAGAAATGTCGATAAAATTTGGATTTTTAGTTGGAACTTTACACCCCCTCCGGTTGCGAGCGCCCTCGCATTGGTATTCCGGGAGTCAAAATACTGAGCTCTAGTCAGTTTTTTGCTTTTAGTGCGGAAACGCACCTGGACATAGCAAAAAACTCCCGGAATTCCGAGATACCCACAAAAGTAGGCTCAATTGTACGCTAGGGTTTAGGGCCTGTTTTCCCTGTTGATCGCTGCGTAGACGATCAAAATGACACTTTAAGTGATAAAGTAATTTCAGAAGATTGGCAAGAACAATCAAAAATTTTCTATTCTGTTATGCCATAAAACGGCGCTATTTGGAGGGGTGTGATATCAGCATAATCAATATTCACATTTAGGCGTTTTTTAGAGTGTGTGATAAATGTTTTAGGCTGGACTTATCTGTCTAGTCTAATGAAACAGTTTCGTTTGTGGGGTGGGTGATAACTATACAAAGTGATCAGTAGGGGGCCTTTGAGATAAGAAGTTGGATTGTTTACAGAACAGTGTTTACAAAGCGGTGTGGGGTGGTGAACCTTTCGTTGGCTTCGTTCTGTAAAGATGTAAAAGCGTAAAAATGTATATCCGTAAAAGTGAAGCGGAGGATTTGTGGATTTATATATTGTGCGTGTTTTGGTTACGTTGGGCTTTTGTCTGACATAGAATGTAGTGAGAGGATTGGGGGAGGTGCCAGACTGGAAGAGAAATGAAGAGTGTTGTTGAGTGCGTTGGTTGGAGAAGAGTGTGGGAGGAATGGAAGGTGATCTGAAACGAATGAGTGGTCAGTGGTGGAAACTTGCTAGACAAGTATTTGAATTATTTACAGAAAAGTGTTTACAAAGCGGTGTGGGGTGGTAAGCCTTTCCTTGGCTTCGTTCTGTAAAGATGTAAAAGCGTAAAAATGTGTTTGTGAGAAAGGAGTGGGGGGCTATGTGTTGTGTGTGTTTTTGTCATGGTGAGAAATGTGGCGAGATAAATGAGGGAAAGAGTCTGTGAATGGAAGTTGGGAGGAAGAGTGCTGTTAAGTTGTGAGTGTGTGACGGGAGAGAAAAACGGGAAGGGAGAATGGAGAGAGTGCGCATGGATAGGAGAAGAGTGTTGGTAAGGCGGTGGTGCAAAGAGATGCGTGAAGGAATGGTGATTTAAGGAGATAGAGCTTGATTTGTTGAGCCTGATGAAGTGCTGTCGTTTGAGGAGGGGAGTCTGAAGACTGTAAGGGGGGTACTAGGCAAAAAGCTGGGTTCTTTTACAGAACAGTGTTTACAAAGCGGTGTGGGGTGGTAAGCCTTTCCTTGGCTTCGTTCTGTAAAGATGTAAAAGCGTAAAAATGTGTTTGTGAGAAAGGAGTGGGGGGCTATGTGTTGTGTGTGTTTTTGTCATGGTGAGAAATGTGGCGAGATAAATGAGGGAAAGAGTCTGTGAATGGAAGTTGGGAGGAAGAGTGCTGTTAAGTTGTGAGTGTGTGACGGGAGAGAAAAACGGGAAGGGAGAATGGAGAGAGTGCGCATGGATAGGAGAAGAGTGTTGGTAAGGCGGTGGTGCAAAGAGATGCGTGAAGGAATGGTGATTTAAGGAGATAGAGCTTGATTTGTTGAGCCTGATGAAGTGCTGTCGTTTGAGGAGGGGAGTCTGAAGACTGTAAGGGGGGTACTAGGCAAAAAGCTGGGTTCTTTTACAGAACAGTGTTTACAAAGCGGTGTGGGGTGGTAAGCCTTTCCTTGGCTTCGTTCTGTAAAGATGTAAAAGCGTAAAAATGTGTTTGTGAAAAAGGAGTGGGGGGCTATGTGTTGTGCGTGTTTTTGTCATGGTGGGCTTTTGTCTGACATCGATGGGAGCATTGGGGGTGAAGAGACTGTAATAGTGCGGCTAGGCCGGTTGGGGTTGGGCTGGTGGGGAGGCTGGGCTGGTGGGGAAGCTGGGCTGGTGGGGAAGCTGGGCTGGTGGGGCGTATAGGGGAGTTGCGGTTTTTGTTTAAATTGATAGCGTATTTTTTTCTCCCTCTTGCTATGAGGCGTGTAAAAACCCATATTCTTTTTAGCACTACGGTTCTTCTTCATGCGGCATCATTTGCGGTGTTTTGTGGGGGGTGGGCTGTCCTTTGAAGATGTCTCTTTTGTGGAATGTTGGGGGAATTTAAAGTGCGGTGGTGGCTTGAGATTTAAGGAAAAAAAATGAATTTGGAAAAATATAGCGAACGCGTGCAGGGTTTTTTACAATCAGCACAAAGTGGTGCCCTTGCTTCTGATCATCAGCAGTTTTTGCCGGAGCATCTGTTGAAAGTGTTGTTAGACGATTCTCAAGGATTGGCAGCATCACTGATCCAAAAAGCGGGTGGTGATCTTACTCTTATTCGAAAGGCGCTTAACGAAGCACTTGATGCTTTGCCTAAAGTGCAAGGGGGGAATGGACAGCTCTATCTCTCTCAGCCGTTGGCAAAAGTCTTTAACATGGCGGAAGATTTGGCGAAAAAAGCCGGTGATCAATTTGTGACCGTTGAGCGTGTGTTGCAAGCGCTGATCATGGAAAAGACCGCAAAAACTGCTGATATTCTTACAAACGGAGGGTTGACAGCGCAGGCGCTTAATGAGGCTATTAATGATTTGCGGAAGGGAAAAACAGCAACAAGCCCCCATGCCGAAAGCCAATATGATGCTTTGCAAAAATATGCCCGTGATCTCACAAAAGATGCCCGTGAAGGAAAACTTGACCCTGTGATTGGGCGGGAAGAGGAAATCCGCCGCACTATTCAGGTGCTTTCACGGCGGACCAAAAATAATCCTGTGCTTATCGGTGAACCAGGGGTGGGGAAAACAGCTATCGTGGAAGGGTTGGCATTGCGCATTGTTAATGGCGATGTGCCTGAAACTTTGCGGGATAAACAGCTTCATGCGTTGGATATGGGAGCGCTTATCGCTGGTGCAAAATATCGTGGGGAATTCGAAGAGCGCCTCAAAGCGGTGTTGGCAGAGGTGCAAGCTGAAAATGGGCAGATCATTTTGTTTATCGATGAATTGCATAATCTCGTTGGGGCTGGAAAATCTGACGGTCCTATGGATGCTTCTAACTTGTTAAAACCTGCTCTTGCACGCGGAGAACTCCATTGTGTGGGGGCTACTACGCTCGATGAATATCGAAAATATGTCGAAAAAGATGCTGCTCTTGCACGCCGCTTTCAGCCTGTCTTTGTACCGGAACCCTCTTTGGAGGATACTATTTCTATCTTGCGCGGTATTAAGGAAAAATATGAACAACATCACAAAGTGCGCTTGGCTGATAGTGCTTTGATTGCGGCGGCGCGTTTGTCTAACCGCTATATTACGGATCGCTTCTTGCCGGATAAAGCTATTGACCTTATCGATGAAGCGGCGGCACGGTTGCGCATGCAGGTCGATTCAAAGCCGGAAGAACTCGATGCTGTTGATCGGCGTATTTTACAGTTGAAGATCGAACGGGAAGCTTTGAAAACAGATGTCGAGCCAACAGCAAAAGAACGTTTGGAAAATGTGCAGGAGGAACTCAAAACATTGGAACAACAGTCCGCTGAGATGACAAGTGCTTGGCAGGCTGAGAAACAAAAATTAGGGCATGCTGCTGATTTGAAAAAACAACTCGAAGAAGCTCGTAATGCTTTGGCTATTGCACAACGTGATGGACAATTCCAACGCGCTGGAGAGCTCGCTTATAGCGTTATCCCTGAACTCGAAAAACAATTGAGCATTGCGGAAAATGATGATCAACAAAATCATCTCGTTGAAGAGACGGTTACTGCTGAACATGTGGCGCGGATTGTTTCACGCTGGACCGGTATTCCTGTTGATCGAATGCTGGAGGCAGAACGGGAGGCGCTGTTGCGTATGGAAGATGAAATTAGCAAACGTGTGATTGGGCAGGGAGAGGCTGTTCAAGCTGTTTCTCGCGCTGTACGCCGTGCGCGCGCAGGGTTGCAAGATCCCAATCGCCCGCTTGGCTCTTTCATGTTTTTGGGTCCTACCGGTGTGGGAAAAACCGAATTAACCAAAGCTCTCGCGGCTTTTCTTTTCCAAGACTCCAATGCCATGTTGCGCATCGATATGTCGGAATATATGGAAAAGCATGCTGGGGCGCGGCTGATTGGGGCGCCACCTGGATATGTTGGATATGAAGAGGGTGGGGTGCTGACCGAAGCTGTACGTAGAAGACCTTACCAGGTCATTCTATTCGACGAAATTGAAAAAGCACACCCTGATATTTTTAATCTCTTGTTGCAAGTGTTGGATGAGGGACGTTTGACCGATAGTCAAGGACGTACCGTCGATTTTCGCAATACCTTGCTGATTATGACTTCTAATCTTGGTGCTGAGTTTTTAACTGCTTTGCCTGAAGGGCAAACCGTTGAGCAGGCAAAAAATGATGTTATGAATGTCGTGAAAGCGGCTTTCCGTCCTGAGTTTTTAAACCGTATTGATGAGATTATTCTCTTTCAAAGGCTGCAACGTCACGATATGGAAGCGATCGTCGATATTCAGATAGAACATTTGCAAAATTTGCTCAATGAACGCAAAATAACTTTGCAAATCGAGCCAGAGGTGAGAAAATTTCTTGCCGATAAGGGCTATGATCCGCTCTATGGTGCGCGTCCGCTTAAACGGATTATCCAAAAAGAAATTCAAGACCCACTGGCGGAAAATATCTTATTTGGAAAAATTCATGATGAGACGACGGTGAAAATTACAAAACAAGGAGATCGGTTGGAATTTTTGCCTGAAGATTAAGTGTGGAAAAATTCACGCTATAAAGGGCGGTGATAATCCTATTATGCGATAACACCGCTCTTTGAAGCGTGCTGATTTAGAAAAATTCACGATGAAACAGCGGTGTTTTATTGCAAAGCAAAGGGAATGGTCGGTGTTTTTGCATGTTAAATCAGCGTTCTCGAATATCGTAGGATTCTTTTACTCCTGGTTGTCGTGAAAGCTATTTTCTTACAATGTTATAAGTGAAGTCACAAGCGGGATTGCTTTATTGCTTTGTGCGTAAAAGCGTTAAAGACAAATGCCGTTTATTCGCCGTAAAACATTGCTCTTTGAGGGGGTGTGGGGGATTTTAGACGAAGATATTTTGATGATGGATTGGAGTTTTGCTGTTTAAGAAAAAGGTGGAGGATGCGTAAAATGCACTGCTCTCTCATTTTTTCGGTGATGTGCGTTTTTTTGCTTTAAAATTTTGCTAAAAGTTTTTTTTAACTGTTTGATTGATTGCACTCTTGTTAGTGGCTAATAGATGATGGAGCATGATTATCTGCACAATCAAGTTTGCTATTTTGCAGTTTTTTAATCAAGATAAAGACTTAAAAAAAGCTCCCTAACCTGTTTTTGGTTAAAATTTTTGCTATTCCTATTACAAAGACAAGTTTAAGTGGAGGTGTATATTAAAAATATCATCTATATCTTACTTTATTTTACTTTACTTATTTACCAATAAACTATAATATGGTAAATATTAAGTAAAACAAAAAGATAATGAACTTTTTTCAAGAACTTTAATAAGAACTGTATTGGAGTTTATTGATAAAAAGGATCATTTGAAATTTAAGCGGGGGTATAATCTCATGAAATTAGCCACAAACAAGGAATTAATTAACAGCTGGTTTGCAGAGGGCGTGAAGAGTTATAATCGGCATACTCCAGAAAGCTTAAAGGATTTCTATGAGGATAAGAAAGATTCGTTAATAAGTGATGCTGTGCTTCAACAGGAAATTTTGGACTCTTTAATACAGCGTATATCGTTAACACCGGATGATTCCAATCCATTAAAGATGTTTCTTGAACAAGGCATTTCTTTTAGGGAGGAGCAAGGGGCGAGAGTTTTTGATACTATTAGAGGTGAGCATTCGATATCTGTTAAAAGTGGAGAAAGCGTTGATCCATTTAAAGTGAATGATCCAGAAATTGACGCATCATCTATACCGGACAAACGAGAAAATACCCATACATTTACGATGACGTGTGACCGAAGAGAGCGTGCTTTTAGAGAAGAGTGTGGGCTGGACAATCTTTTAGAAGAGATCAGATCGTCTGTCCGAGAGCAGGATAATGTTGAGAGTTACAATTGGTTAGAAAAGCTTATTGATCGTGCATTAAACAGTGAAGTTGCACCGTTACAAGAAACACAAGAAATCTACATTCCAGACATTCGTGATCTTCGTTTAGATGAAAAATCATATGAGCTCGCTATAAAAATCATTCGACGAGCAGTCAACTGTCTTGGGGTTCCCTCACGTTTGTACAATGCTTGTTATTTTCAAAAAGCTTGTTCTTTGCGTGATCTTGTATTCATTTTTGTCAGCAATGCTCAATTTGACATAAATGATCAAGTTCTTGACGAAGTCATGAATATATCGACAGTTTGTGACGCTGAAAATAACCTTTTAACAGTGAAAGATTTTGGTGAGAAAAATAGCGATGTTATTGGTCTTGCTATGTCAAAAAAAACGATATCTATCCATGACTTAAAAAGAAAAGGGTATAGCGAGTGTGATCCAAGCAATTTGCGCACGAATATCTTTTTTCATATTTCGCAATCGTCATTATTTCGTCCGTTTGAAACAATGATTGTCTTTAAAGCAGGGACTGATGATCAGATTGAAAAAACAATAAAAAGGTACGAAAGCGCCAATGGCATGAAGTTAAAAGAAGAAGCAGAGAAAGAAGCTTTAAAAAGAGTAAAAGTGCTATAAAAAGATTAATAGAGGCATTCAAAAGTCATTGGAAAATTATAAGTGACAACAAAAATGCAGCTGATTATCCTATCTGCCGTAAAACATTGCTCTTTGAAGGGGTGTGGTGTGCTAGAATATTTGAGGGCAGGGTTTGAGTTATTGAGCCTGATGAAGTGCTGTTGTTTGAGGGGAAGCTGGTTTGAATTCGACTTAAAGGGAATATGAATGGAATAATGTTGATCGTTGCGCTTTTGCTTAATCAGAAATCAACCACAAGATTGCTTTTTGTTTTTTCGGCTGGAGTTCTCTAAAATTTTTCAAAAGGGTGTGTTCTTTTTCGCTATAGGTTTCTTGATTGTGGTGTAAGAGAGTTTCTTTTGTTGAAAGATCTTCTTTTGTGGCAATGTCTGCATAAAAAAAGTTCATAGGAACTTCTAGTTTTTGGGCGATTTCCAGTAAACATTTGGCACTTACACGGTTTAAGCCTTTTTCGTATTTTTGGATTTGTTGGAAACTGACGCTTAAATGGCATCCTAATTCTTTTTGGGAAACTCCCATTGCAATGCGTCTGTGACGGATTCTTTTGCCTATCAGAATGTCGATAAAATGTGGATTTTTAGTTGGCACTTCAAGCCCCCCCTCCGGTTGCGAGCGCCCTCGCATTGGTATTCCGGGAGTCTAAAAGTACTGAACTCGAATCAGTTTTTTTGCTTTTAGTGCTGGGAAGCACCTGGACATAGCAAAAACTCCCGGAATTCCGGGATATCCGCAAAGCGGGACAAATTCATGTACGAGTTTTCGGGCTTTTAGCTCCCTATTTGACCGCTGCGTATACGATCAAAAACACAGGCCAATTCATAAGGCAATTTCAGAAAATTGGCAAGAAAAATTAAAATAATATCAAAGACTATAAGATTGGGTACTTTTTAAAAAAGTGCAAAATATGGATTTTTGGTTGGCACTTCAAGCCCCCCGCTGGGGGCGAGCGCCCTCGCATTGGTATTCTGGGAGCCTGAAAGCACTGACCTCGAATCAGCATTTTGCTTTTAGTGCCAAAGCACCTGGACATAGCAGAATCTCCCGGAATCCCGGGATACCCGCAAAGCGGGATAAATTTATGTGTCAAGTCTTCGGGTTTTTAATCCCTATTGATCGTTGCGTAGACGACCAAAATTACACTTTAAGTGATAAAGTAAATTCAGAAGCTTGGCAAGAACAATCAAAAATTTTCTATTCTATTATGCCGTAAAACACTGCTCTTTTAGGGGGAGTGAAGAGCTAGAATATTTGAGGGCAGGGCTTGATTTGTTGAGCCTGATGAAGTGCTGTCGTTTGAGGTGGGGTGTCTGAAGACTGTAAGGGTACTAGGCAAAAAGCTGGGTTCGTTTATAGACTATTGTTTATAGAGCGGTGCGGGGTGGTGAACCTTTCGTTGATTTCGTTCTGTAAAGATGTAAAAATGTAAAAACGTATATCCGTAAAAGTGAAACGGAGGACTTATAGATTTATATATTTGTGGATTTATATATTGTGCGTGTTTTTGGTCACTTTGGGCTTTTGGGGGCGTGGAATGTGGTGCGAGGATTGGGGGGAAGTGTCTTCGTGAATGGAGGGAGACGTTTAGAGGAAGAGGGGTGTTCAGTTGTTAAGTGTGTGATGGGAGAGAAAAAGGGGGAATGGAGGATGAAGAGAGTGCGCATGGATAAGAGGAGAGTATGGATAAGGCGGGTGTTGCAAAGAGATGCGTGAAGGATGGCGAGGAGATAGGGCTTGATTTGTCGAGCCTGACGAAGTGTTGTCGTTTGAGGGGGGGTGTCTGAAGACTGTAAGGGTACTAGGCAAAAAGCTGGGTTCGTTTATAGACTATTGTTTATAGAGCGGTGCGGGGTGGTGAACCTTTCGTTGGTTTCGTTCTGTAAAGATGTAAAAACGTAAAAACGTATATCCGTAAAAGTGAAACGGAGGACTTATGGATTTATATATTTGTGGATTTATATATTGTGCGTGTTTTTGGTCACTTTGGGCTTTTGGGGGCGTGGAATGTGGTGCGAGGATTGGGGGGAAGTGTTTTCGTGAATGGAGGGGGAAGCTGGGAGGAAGAGGGGTGTTCAGTTGTTAAGTGTGTGATGGGAGAGAAAAAGGGGGAATGGAGGATGAAGAGAGTCCGCATGGATAAGAGGAGAGTGTGGGTAAGGCGGGTGTTGCAAAGAGATGCGTGAAGGATGGCGAGGAGATAGGGTTTGATTTGTCGAGCCTGACGAAGTGCTGTCGTTTGAGGAGTGGGTGGGTGTAAGCTTTATTTTGTGGGGAAAGCTGCTTTTTGGCGTGGGATTGTAGATTAGTGCTGGTTGGGAATTTTCATTCTTTGAGACGTGGGCTGGAAGTCAGTGTACTAATATAGCAGATTGTGATCTCATAATTTTTACATTCTTTCTTTTTTTAAAGCAAATAAGCAAGAAAAATTAATATATTACTTGATATTAGAGTAAATGCTTATATCAAGAGGAGTATTTCTTTAAAAACTTTCACTTAACTTATTAAGCGATTTATTAGAATAAAAGACTCTTCTGAAGTTCATATCACCAATTGTATCGAAGGAAGTGTAACTTTAAGTGTAGAAAAGTTTAATATCGGATGGTTGATATGAATTTGTTTTTAAAAAAGAGTCCATTAGCTCTTTTTTGTTCTCTCTTTATTTCCAAAGTTGGTGATTATGCTTATGAAGTTGTTTTTATTTTACTGGTCTTAGAATTAACAGATAACACCTTTTTTACAGGTCTTGTGTATTTTTTTCGATTTATCCCTTTTCTCTTTTTTGGCCCTATAGGAGGTTGGTTAGCGGATAATTTTTCTTTGAAGAAAAATATGATCTTAAGTGAAGTTGTTAGATTATTAGCTTCATTGTTTGTTTTTATAACTTATATAACAGGTACGGCACATATCATTGTTCTTATTTTTGCAGCAATATGTACAACGATAGGAAGAAGTATTTTCCAACCAAGTTTTCAAGCTGCTATTCCCAGAATGTTTTCAATAAAAGATCTTACAAAGGCCAATAGCATTGCTCAAATTATCATGGAAACGGCAGCCGTCATTGGCCCTTTGGTTTGTTCCATACTGCTTTTTTTAGCAAATAAATCGGCAGTACTCATTTTTGATTTTTTTACCTATTTTATATCTATTATCATGTTATTTAATCTCATGAATTTAAATTCAAGCGAGAATAAATCATTCAATTTTATAAAAATTTATCGAGAAACAGCTTCATATCTTAAATATATTTCTACAGAAAATAATAATTTATTTATTACGCTCGTTGGATCGTCGTTTGCTATTCTCTTTACGGGTGCAATTTTAAGATTTTTAATTCCAGCTTTTGTTCTTTTTGTGGGGGGAGAGGAAAGCTTTGTGAGTTATATTTTTTCTCTCATGGCTGTTGGAACTATTGTTGGTGGTTTGTTATATAGTAAAATTATATTAAATATTACTTCGTTGAAGCTCATGATATTTTGGCTTCTTTATGGGGTTATTCTGTTTGTTATGCCCTTAGCTGCAGAAATTTATTTAAAATTCCTTCTCGTGTTAGCATTTGTTTTAGGATTTATTGGTGCCTTTGTGGATATTGGTTTAGTCTCAGCTATTCAATTATATTCTCGTCGTGAAGATTTTGGTAAGAGTTTTGGAACCTTTTCAACTTTAGCAAACTCTGCGGAAGCAATGTCTGGCTTTATTGCTGGACTTTTGGCTCTCGTGGGATTGTTAAGCTCTTTTTTAGCGATGTCCGCATTAATTATTTCCACGGGAATTATTGGCGTTGTAAAAATTAAGAAAAATAAAGAGTTAACACCTCTTAACACGACAGTTGATGACGACCATTGATATATTTGATATCTCCATGCCGTTTCTTTTTTTTTTTAAAGACGGTTTTGCTCATTATCTTATTCATGAGGTAAAAACACAGCTCTTTGAAGGGGGTGATCTGAAACGAATGAGTGGTCAGTGGTGGAAACTTGCTAGGCAAGCATTTGAATTCTTTACAGACCGTTGTTTATAGAGTGGTACGGGGTGGTGAACCTTTCCTTGGCTTTGTTCTGTAAATGTGGAGAAGCGTAAAAATGTGAATCTGTAAAAGTGAAGTGGAGGATTTATGGGTTCATATATTGTGCGTGTTTTTTGTCATGATATGGAGGGGTGAGAAGGATTGGGGGGAAGTGTCTTCGTGAATGGAGGGGAAATGAAGGGTGCTGTGCGTTGGTTTATGTAATGCAACACACCATGAAAGTAAGTATACATATACTATATGCTTTACATGTGTTTTTTCGTACTTTTAACATATATATTTTGTGTCTTAAACATAAGCTTTGAGTACTATGAGAGATGGTGGTCGTTTTTTAAACAAGCGAGAAAGTGATTAACTAATGCTTGATAGTAAAGCAGTATGTTGTTAAGGCTATTCTTTGAAAGGATGCTCTTATTTCTGGTGTAGGAGCTTCTCAGAAGAGAATACAATTTATAGGGGAGTTAAGATGTCAAAATATTTATTTCCGTTGCCTCTTGTCTTGGTGGCTGGTTGTGCATCTATCAATAATTATTCATCAAGTTATGTCAGTCCAAATATTACGCAAGATGATATAAAATTAATTGCTAACGATTTTGTTCGTAATCTTAAAAAACCTTTACCGCCCGCTACAACAACACTTATTGTGAAAAAAAATAAAACAGAAGACAACTTTACTCCTGTATTTATTAATCTCTTGCGACGGAATGGATATAACGTGATCTATACAGATCAACCAAACAAACAGCAAAATGGTGTAATTTTGACTTATCAAATAACGCCAATAAAGACAGGTATCTTGTCTATGGTTTCTTATGATGAGGTTGGAGTAACGCGTTATTATATTCGCACTTATAATAGATGAAACTCCTTTGCCGGTTTGTCTCAAAGAAGTAGATAATGAAGAAATGTATTTCAGGGGAAGTGTTGGGATTAAATTAATCAATAAAAATTTGCAGATGTGAAAATTACATATTCAGATGACAATTATCCGTCGTCTCGTTTACAATTTCAGTGTTGTAACGAAGAAAGATGTCGTTTTATCTGTTTGCAATCTTTCATGTTCTGTCTCAGTTATATAGCGCTTTTATCGTTTCTGTCTTATAGAAAATTACTTTCTGTTCTACGGCTCTATATGCCAATCTAATAGTCAGATCTAAACAATCAAATTCATATGAACTCTTTACAGAAATCTGTTGTTTGAGATTGTTGGAAAGGTGTTTTGTTTTTATCAAATTGTCGCGTGGTGGTTTGGGGGTTTCCTTTGGCTGCGTTCTGTGAAGATGTAAAAGCGTAAAAATGTGAATCTGTAAGAGTGAAGTGAGGGATTTGTGGATTTATATATTGTGCGTGTTTTTTGTCATGGTATAATGATAAATCCATTGAGCACCCCTATCTTTACACTTATGAAGAAGCAAGCTGGGTATTATCATTATATTTGCTAGCCCCTAATGTTGTGACAGCTCTTGGAAAGGTTCATAAGAGCTATTTTACTCCTTTCTTAATAGTTTTACACGGGCTCTCCTCGCTTTTAACGTGGAAGCGAATGATTTTGATTGATTCAACATGGGAGGGATTTGAAATGAGAGAATCTTACGATATTCGGAACTCTCAATCAATATAAATAATGCTAAATTATCATTATAAATCAATATATTGTTATTGTATGGAGTGGTGAGAAGGATTGGGGGAAAGTGTCTTCGTGAATGGAGGAGAAAGTTGGGATGAAGAGTGCTGTTGAAGTGCGTTTTCTGGAGAAGAGTGTGTGGGGAATGGCTGTGAACAGATTGCAGAGCTGATGTGTAAAGAGATGTGAAGAGAGAAAAATCGTGGTGGGCGTTTATATTCTATGCGGAGCTTAACAATTATAGTTGCATCTATATTTGTATGGGGGATATCCGTGAAATGGGTGTGAGAAGCATTGAGAGGTGTTTTTTTAGTAAGCGGGTGGAATGAGCAATACAATGAAATCCTATTTAGAGGGGAAATCCTATTTAGAGGGGAAATCCTATTTAGAGGGATACCTATTTAGGAAAAATCCTATTTTAGCTCTTGTTGTTTTAGACATTGTGTTTTGTATGAGGGGCATTTTGCAGGAAAAGTGTTTTGAGGGATGTGGCTCCCTTAAAGAAAAACACAAAAATATCAAAAGAAAAATATAAAAACTTGACAAGGTAAATGTAAAAAGGTATCATAATGATACAATAGGAATTGTGCGTTTAAATCAGAAGAGATCTTTTGATAAGATTCTGTGAGAGGGGTGGGGATGTTTTTCCAAGGTTTTGGTGTTTTTATCCTATTTTGAAGTTTGTTATCCTATGATGTCGTAAACCGGTGCCTAAACCGTTTTTTGAGATGTGGTGGTATCAGGCGGCAAGGCTTTAGGCAGAGGGGAATATTGGCGAGGGATGTTGATGGGTGCGCTTTTGCTTAATCAGAAATCAACCACAAGATTGCTTTTTGTTTTTTCGGCTGGAGCTCTCTAAAGTTTTTCAAAAGTGCGTATTCTTTTTCGCTGTATGTGTCTTGATCGTGGTGTAAGGCATGTTCTTTTGTGGGAATATCTGCTGTTAAAAGGTCCGCATAAAAAAAGTTCATAGGAACCTCTAGTTTTTTAGCAATTTCGAGCAAACACCCCGCGCTTACACGATTTAAACCTTTTTCATATTTCTGGATTTGTTGAAAACTGACACCTAAATAGCTTCCTAACTCCTTTTGAGAAAGTCCCATTGAAAGTCGTCTATAACGGATTCTTTTACCTATTGAAATGTCATTAAAATGTGAATTTTTAGTTTGCACTTCAAGCTCCCCTCCGGTTGCGAGCGCCCTCGCATGAGTATTCCGGGAGTTAAAAGTACTGAGTTCAGTCAGCCTTTTGCTTTTAGTGCTGACAAGCACCTGGACATAGCAAAAGCTCCCGGAATCCGGGAGATACCCACAAAGTGGTATCGATTTTTATGTACTGAACTTAGGGCTTTTAACCCCTCTTGGTTGTTGCGTAGACGACCAAAATTGCCTCATTAGTAAAGTAATTTCAGAAGATTGGCAAGAAAATTAAAATATTTTTTAGTCTGTTATACTGTAAAATAGGGATGTTTGGGGGCGGTAATCTGATGTTAGTAGGGGAATTTATTGGGTAAGAGGTTGGATGATAGTTTAAAACCAGTGCGGGGTGGAAGCTTTATTCAGCAGAGGAAAATTTGCTTTTTGAAGTCGAATTGTAGATCAGAGCTTATCTGGCGTGTTTGATGAAACACCATTCTTTGAAGTGTGGGATAGCCATATGAAATAATCAGCAGGGAAATCTGATAGACGAGAAATCAGCTTGTTGACAGACCCGTGTTTACAGAACGGTGCGGGGTAGTGATTTGAGCGTTTCATTTGGCTGCGTTCTGTAATGATGTAAAAGCGTAAAAATGTGAATCTGTAAAATTATGCGGAGGATTTGGGCTTTATGTGGGCTCTTATCTTTTTGGGTGTGTCCCATTTTTTAATTGTTGAATGCTTGGCAAATTTTGTTGCTGATTTTTATGTCATTTTTTGTGTTTGAGGTTTTGGTTTCTCTTTAGTTGGAAGGAACATGATGATGGTAGATGAACATTGTCTTCCCTTACGTCGAAGAGGGCGGAAAAAAGGGGCTTTAAATAAAACAACAAAGCGATTTAATGAAGCTCTTTTGACAGCGGCGGAGCAGGCTGGATATCACTATGGTGAAGATGGGTTGGTGTCTTATCTTCAGTATCATGCTCTCAATAATCCTGTACCGTTTTTTTCGCTGCTGGCAAAAGTGTTGCCTCTTCAGGGGGCTGGAGAAGGGCAGGTTAAAACAGTTTCGCGTATTGAGATTGTACCAGTGAATGCAAAAAATAGTGAACCGGAGAAGTGTGATACTTCGATAACTGAGGCTTGAAGAAGGCGCTGTGATGTTTGGGCATTTACTGGAGAGCAGAATATTTTGGTGGGAGATATTTGGGCTTCCTACGTGGAGACGCCGGATTTTATGGGCGATGACAGAGGGGCGTGTGCTGAAGAGGTGATACTCGAGAGGTACAATGCTTAGGGGGCGTGATGTTATCTACTGTTTTGGATTTTTGTGAAGATTTGGGCTTTTCTCGTTATTGAAGGTGTGGAGATATCAAAAACAGTTTCGCGTATTGAGATTGTACCAGTGAATGCAAAAAATAGTGAACCGGAGAAGTGTGATACTTCGATAACTGAGGCTTGAAGAAGGCGCTGTGATGTTTGGGCATTTACTGGAGAGCAGAATATTTTGGTGGGAGATATTTGGGCTTCCTACGTGGAGACACCGGATTTTATGGGCGATGACAGAGGGGCGTGTGCTGAAGAGGTGATACTCGAGAGGTACAATGCTTAGGGGGCGTGATGTTATCTACTGTTTTGGATTTTTGTGAAGGTTTGGTCTTTTCTCGTTATTGAAGGTGTGGAGATATCAAAAACAGTTTCGCGTATTGAGATTGTACCAGTGAATGCAAAAAATAGCGAACCGGAGAAGTGTGATACTTCGATAACTGAGGATTGTGATATTGAAAAATGTTAGGCTGAGGTGGGTGATGTGGGGTGATGTCTTGGAAGGGGGCTGCTTTGGTGATTGCCTATCTTGAGGGAATTGAAGCGGAGGCTATCGTGCTTGTGGGCGCTCGTGATACTGGAAGGGGCTTTGGTGAATGATGCCGTAAGGGCCCGTGTGCTGGAGGGGATTTGGTGCAGGGTATTTGTGTGGTGGATATGGAACAGTGTTTTGATAGGTGAGGGCATGAAACTTGAGAGAAGTGTTATGCTTGCGGGATACATGTGTTTTGGTGGGGGTATCTTGGGGGATAGACAAGTGTGAGGATTGGTGATGCTTGAGAGGGCATGATATTGGAGGATATTGGGCTTTGGATATGCCCGAGAGCTATGTGCTGAGGCTATGATTTGGGTGGGGGATACCGTGCTTGTGGTTGGGGGATGACAGGCGCGGTGTTTGAGGGGCGGTGATGGGGGAAAATAGGGACCCCTTGGAGATAATGATCTTTGGGGGATAGGGACTTTGGGGCGCATAGGTGTGGTCAAGGGGATCTCATGCAAAAAAGTGAAATTTATTGAATATTAGGATGAAGGAAGGTAAAGCGCTGCTTTTGAGAAGGGCGTTTTTCGTTCAATTGCTCTTTTCGCTCAATTACTCTTTTCCTTCAATTGCTCTGGGATAATTAAACTTGGGATAAGCAAAAGAGTGAAGCGCAATTATTGCTAAAATATGAAAATTTATAATGACAACTGTTCAGAAAATTTCTCAAAAAATTGAGCAGAATACGGCTCAAGTGGCTCTTATTCCAAAGCTTATTCCTGTTTTTACTGGAAATGCCGATGTGCGAGCCGCTTGGGGAGGACGGGGCTCTGGAAAAACACGTTCTTTTGCTTTGATGTCGGCTGTTGTGGGATATCGCCATGGAATGGCTGGAGAACGCGGTATTATTCTTTGTGCACGGCAATTTCAAAATTCTCTTAATGAAAGTTCTTTGGAAGAAATTAAACGCGCTATCGAAGCTTATCCTTTTTTACAAGACTATTATGAAATCGGCGATAAATATATTAAGTCAAAAGATGGACGGATTGTCTATGTGTTTGCTGGGCTTGATCGCAATATCGCAAGTATTAAATCAATGGGGCGCGTTTTCCTTTGTTGGGTCGATGAAGCCGAGCCCGTGACTGAGACTGCTTGGCAAACACTTATTCCAACTTTGCGCGAAGAAGGAAAAGATTGGAATGCAGAATTATGGGTCACATGGAACCCGTGCCATGAAAATGCAGCCGTGGAAAAACGTTTCCGAAATGTCGATAATCCTCATATCAAAGGGGTGGAAATCAATTGGCGTGATAATCCGCAATTTCCTGAAAAACTCAATCGTGATCGAATGGACGATTTGCAGCAAAGACCAGAGCAGTATAACCATATTTGGGAAGGCGAATATCTCCAAGCTGTCCAAGGGGCTTATTATCAGAAATGTCTTCTCGAAGCCGAAATGGAAGGGCGGATTACCACTGTTCCACGTGATCCTTTGATGCAGGTGAGAATCTTTTGGGATATCGGGGGAACAGGCGCAAAGGCTGATGCTACCGCATTGTGGGTCGCGCAGTTTGTTGGACGGGAAATCCGAGTGCTCGATTATTATGAAGCCCAAGGTCAACCTCTCTCAGAACATGTGGGGTGGGTCTTTCAAAGGGGATATGAAAAGGCTCTTATGGTTTTGCCTCATGATGGCGCAACAAAAGATCGTGTCTATAATGTGAGTTTTGAAAGTGCTCTTCAACAAGCCGGTTTTCAAACCAAAATAATTCCTAACCAAGGAACAGGCGCTGTGAAAATGCGTATCGAAGCCGTAAGGCGGTTGTTTCCTGCACTATGGTTTAATCGTGAAACGACATGTGCGGGCAGAAAAGCGCTTGCTTGGTATCATGAAAAGCGCGACGAACAGCGCAATATCGGACTAGGCGCTGAACATGATTGGGCAAGCCATGGGGCCGATGCCTTTGGACTGATGTGTGTGGCTTATGAACAGCCAAATGCTAGAGCGCGAAAAAAACCTTATCGCTCGTTTCACCATTCTCAAACTTCATGGATGGCTTTTTAATGAATAGTTCTACAGATTCTTCTTTTAATCAAATCGAAACGCTTGAAAATCAAGCTCTCTTTAAAAAACTCGTGGGTTGGTATCAGGATGATATTGATCATGTCGAAAAATGGCGAAAAAATGCCCAAGAAGATTACGATTTTTATAATGGACGGCAATGGAATGAGCAAGACTTGGCTGTCTTGCACGAACAAAACAGACCGGTTATGACTTTTAACCGTATTGCGCCTTTAATTAATGCCGTGATTGGGGCTGAGCGCAATAATAAAAGACAAGTGCAATTTATTCCACGACAAGAAGGGGCTGCCTTTGCAAACCAGATTTTGACAGGGGCGGCTGAGTGGTTTCGTGATGAAGCTGACGGGGAATACGAAGATTCCGATGCCTTTCAAGATGCAATTATTTGCGGAATGGGCTGGACAGATACACGCCTTGATTATGAACAAGATCCGCAAGGAAAACCAATCATTGCACGTTTAGACCCGATGAAAATGGTGTGGGATGCAAGTGCTGTTAAGTCTAATCTTATTGATGCACAACGCTTATGGTATATTGATGAAAAACCCCTTGCTGTGGCGCAGGAAATGTTTCCCCATGTTCATTGGAGTGACCTTAATGCTGATTGGGTTAAACATCAGAGTTTTTTACATTCAACCAGCGATGGGATGACACAAAGTTATCAGTCCGAGAGGGGGTATCAAGGAGAAGAGGGGAGTGGCTATCAACGTCCTAAAATGGTGACATTGGTAGAATGTCGCTGGTTTGAACGCGAGGTGGTTTATAAAGTTCTCGAGCCTCTAAGTGGAAAGTTTGTCGATTATTCAGAGCAGGATTTCCAAAATTTAAGCAAAACCTTTCCTCATGTTCAAGCAACAAGGTTGAACAGAAAAATTGTCAAACGGGCATTTTTAGGTAGAAAGCTGCTTGAAGCGCCTGATAAGCCTTTGGTTCCACCCAATCAATTGGGATGGGAGTGTATTACCGGTACTTTTGATAAGTTAAGCCGGCAATTTTATGGAATTGTGCGCCCTACAAAAGATCCGCAACGGTGGGCAAACAAATATTTTAGTCAAGTGATGCATTTGCTCAATAGCCAATCAAAAGGCGGAATTATGGCAGAGCGCGATGCTTTTGATGATGATCGACAAGCCCTCGAGAGTTGGGCTAGAGCCGATAGTATTACTTGGTTGAAAAGTGGGGCGGTGTCTGGGGGAAGAATCCAGCCTAAACCCATGGCACAATTTCCGCAA
This sequence comes from Bartonella sp. CL266QHHD, assembly GCF_042195355.1. Classification (NCBI taxonomy): domain Bacteria; kingdom Pseudomonadati; phylum Pseudomonadota; class Alphaproteobacteria; order Hyphomicrobiales; family Bartonellaceae; genus Bartonella; species Bartonella sp. CL266QHHD. The sequence continues at coordinate 10,637 of NZ_JBHIOD010000065.1, read as the reverse complement.
GGGTTTTTCCAATTGTTTAATGAAGCAAAGAGTGCTCTCGAACAGGTGACGGGGTTGTCTTCTGAATTTATTGGGACGCGAGCTGTCAATCAGCCTGGCATTCTTGAGCAACAACGGCGACAATCGTCACTTAATCTTTTGGCTTCCTTTTTTGATGGGTTGCGTCGATATCGGCAACGACAGGGAAAAATTATTCTCTATCTTATTCAAAATTATCTGTCCGATGGGCGGTTGGTGCGTATTGCTGGTGATGAAAATGCCCAGTATGTGCCGCTGACACGCGAAATGGTGACAAGTTTGGAATATGATATTGTCGTGGATGATGCGCCAACAAGTCTTAATGAAAAAGAGCGTACTTTTGCACTGATCATGCAATTGCTGCCTTTGATGCAAAATTTTACAACGCCTGAGATTATGCTCGATCTCTTACGCTATTCGCCTTTACCAGCTTCACTTATTCATAAAATTGCGATAAAGGCGCAAAACTCTTTTCAAGAAGAGCAAAATGCCTCAGCGCAGATGGGGGATAATGTGGGGACAGAGCAGATAATGCAGATGTTGCAGACAGCAAAGGCTCAACAATAGGACACTTTGTCATGCGTGACTTCTGATAAACGCCATATATCATAAATTGCTTATCGATTTTCGTAGTGCATGGGCTCCCTTTTCTTAAAAGACCTGTTTTATAGGGCAGTGTTGTTGGGAAAAGTAGGGTGGAGAGGGAGTCTTGCCGTCATGTGGGGTGAACATGGTGGGGAATGGTGGGCGCAGAATGGGCTTATCGATTTTCGTAGTGCATGGGCTCCCTTTTCTTAAAAGACCTGTTTTATAGGGCAGTGTTGTTGGGAAAAGCAGGGTAGAGAGGGAGTTTTGCTGTCATGTGGGGTGAACATGGTGGGGATGGTGGGTGCAGAATGGGCTTATCGATTTTTGTAGTGCATGGGCTCCCTTTTCTTAAAAGAACTGTTTTGTAGGGCAGTGTTGTTGGGGGAACGCAAGGTAGAGAGGGAGTCTTGCCGTCATGTGGGTGAACATGGTGGGGAATGCTGATGCTAAATGATGAGAGAGCATTGAGGGGATAAGTGCTTATGGGGCTGTTTTATCTGAAAAATTTTATTTTATTGTTAAAAAAAAGAGAAGGCTAATGTCATGGATCAAGAACACTTAACGCCGGCAGAACAAAACCAATTGAAACAAGATTTTCTGGTCTCAACACAAGAGGGAGAAAATGGTGAAATTGGAAGAGAAGAAAAAACTCTTGAAGATAATTTTCAAGGGCAAATGCTTCAACAACAGGACTCTTCGCAAAAGGCTGGAAAAGAGGTTCAAGGGGGCGAAGATGCTGCGCCAGATCCGCAAAAAGACTTTATGGGCTATATGCAATGGTTGGGAAAAACACTCCAAAAACAAGGGCTTGTACATGAAAAACAACAACCTTCTCTGGCTCGCGAAGCAGAACAGTTGCATGCGTTTTTTCAGCAGTCTGTTGCCAGTGTTAAACAAAAGCATCATGATTTTGATCAAGCAGCTGATTTTATTTATGAAACACGGGCTAAACAATTGGCAGCTTGTGCTTCGCTCTATCCTGAGATGGCCGATCCCAAAAATATTGATGCGTTGATTGGTGATGAGTTGAAGCAGATCTTGCGCGATTGTGCGCAAAAAAATCAAAATCCGGCTGAAGTGATTTACTCTATTGCACAAAAAATTGGCTACACAAATGTTCCCAATAACATGGGTGAAAATTTACAGGAAAGACACAATTCTGCACGTACTCTTGCTGCTTATAACGGCTTGACGCCAAATGGGCCGATTTCTTTGGATATGCTTGATAAAATGTCAGAAGCAGAGTTTAGCGCTTGGGTTTCTGATCCTAAAAATAAAGCCGCTTTTAATCGTTTAATGGGGGGAAGAGAATTTTAAAAACAAGAATGTGGCAGGTGTTTTTTTCGGGAACGTTAAGAGGCTTTTGGCGCAGGAGAATGCGGGAGTGTTTTTTGCGGGAATGTTAAGAGGCTTTTAGCGCAGAAGAATGCGGGGGAGTGTTTTTTGCGGGAATGTTAAGAGGCTTTTGGCGCAGGAGAATGCGGGAGAGTGTTTTTTGCGGGAACGTTAAGAGACTTTTGGCGCAGAAGAATGCGGGGGGAGTGTTTTTTGCGGGAATGTTAAGAGGCTTTTAGCGCAGGAGAATGCGGGGGAGTGTTTTTTGCGGGAACGTTAAGAGGCTTTTGGCGCAGGAGAATGCGGGAGAGTGTTTTTTGCGGGAACGTTAAGAGACTTTTGGCGCAGAAGAATGCGGGGGGAGTGTTTTTTGCGGGAATGTTAAGAGGCTTTTAGCGCAGGAGAATGCGGGGGAGTGTTTTTTGCGGGAACGTTAAGAGGCTTTTGGCGCAGGAGAATGCGGGAGAGTGTTTTTTGCGGGAACGTTAAGAGACTTTTGGCGCAGAAGAATGCGGGGGGAGTGTTTTTTGCGGGAATGTTAAGAGGCTTTTGGCGCAGAAGAATGCGGGGGGATTTCTCACAGCACGGATGTGGTGAGGAGAGCTCTTATAAGGGGGAGGCAGACGCTAACAGAAATTAGATAAAACTCACAAACAACCTATTCACCATTTGAAATGAAATGTGGTGTTTTAACAACCGGCGCTTTGCCGGGTTTTTTATGTCAATAAAACTTTTAGAGGACAAAATGACTGTAACTTATATCGGACTTAATGACCCAATGGCAGTGCGCACATGGTCTAAATTACTAAACCAAGAAGTCTCAAAAGCACTTCCAATTGCACCGTTGATTGGAAATGATTCAAACAGTATCGTACAATTAAAAGATGAAACCACAAAAGCAAGTGGGGATGCTATTAGCTTTAATTTGCGTGTGCAGTTGCTAGGCGATGGGGTGAGCGAAGGGCAGACATTGGAAGGCAATGAAGAAGCTTTACAGTTTCTCAATGATCGCTTGGCAATTAATGAACTCGTTCATGCTGTGCGTGTCAAAAATGAGGGAACGATTGATCAACAACGAATTCTCCATGATTTGCGCACCGAGGCAAAAAATGGTTTGGTTGATTGGTATGCAGATCGTCTGAGTATGATGTTCTTCATTCAAGTGTGTGGTTATACCGCAAAAACAATTAACTTTGAAGGACGCACGATTACCCTTAAACCTGTTCATTATGGGTTTAATGCGCCAACGGCACCAACCAATAAACGCGTGGTACGTCCTAACGATAAAGCAAAAGATGAGGACTTAAAAGAAGACGATGTTTTTGATCTCAGCTTGATTGATAAAGCGGTTGAACGGGCTAAATTGGCAAATCCTAAAATTAGACCCGTGCGGATCGATGGGGAAAATGTTTATGTGCTTTATCTTCATCCAACCCAAGTGACACAATTGCGAACCAATACTGATGCGGGGCAATGGCTCGACATTACTAAGGCAATCTATAGTGGAAGTCGTATCAAAAATCCACTCTATGATGGGTCTTTGGGCATGTATAATGGTGTGGTTTTGCGCGAAGCTGAACATATTACCGAAGGGGTCGAAGCTGGAACCGCTAACAAAGCTGTGCCAAATGTGCGGCGGGCTGTTCTGCTTGGTGCGCAGAGTGCTGTGATTGCTTTTGGTAAAGATCGAGGGGCGACACGCTATAAATTGGTGGAAGAACTCTTCGACTATGAAAGAGAATTCGGGGTTGCGGCAAAAACCATTATTGGTATGAAAAAAACTTGCTTTACCTTGCCAGGGAGTACGCAAGGGGGTCAGGATTTTGGCACTATTGTCATCCCAACTTATGGAGCACCCGCTTAAAGCGAATGTTTGCTCTCTTCCCCCAACAAGAGGGATCTGTTGGGGGAAAAATTTAAAATGCTTCCAGAAACAAGGACAGGCTTATGACCACTTTATCCTCTGATCCCCAAAATCTAAACCTTACACATTCAGACCATTCTAAAACTTTTGCTTATATGGTCGCGCTTATTCAAGATGAAATTGATGATACAACAGCGGAATATTCCCTGCAAATTCAAGATTCAATTTTTACGGCTTTGCGTTTGTGTGAACGCGAACCCTTTTTCTTTAATGAAAAAAGAGAAAGGACGTTTAAAACACAGAGTGGTAAAACATGGTATGGGCAAGAAGAGGGGGTTTTTATTGAAGCAGAAAAGAGTTTGGAGGGCGTCTTTTTAGTAACAAAGAATGCAACACCAACAAAGTTGTTCTTTAAGCCCTTGGAAGTGTTGCATCAACAATATGGTATGCATCCTGCGCTAGGAACGCCATTCTTTTATACGTACCTTGATCAAAAAATAGGACTCTTTCCAACACCAGAACATGTGGAAACTGTACAGCTTTCTTATGCTCCTGTTCATTTTGCTGATGAACAGCTGAAAGAGGATGATAACCCTTGGTTGATTTATGCTTTTGATCTTATTAAAGCACGGGCAAAATATGAACTTTATAAAAATATCCTTAAAGATCCTGAATATGCCGCCGTTTCTTTCAGAGATTTTCAAGAACAGCTTCAAGCTTTGCGCATTGAAACATCGCGCCGAAAAGGTTCTTCAAAGATTCGCCCAATGCGTTTTTAAAAAGTTCATTTCAAATCGTTTATGGCTGGCGTTGAAGGTTGGTTTGGCACTGATGGCTGGTTTGTCACTTATGGCTGGATTTGCGCGTTGGGTGTTGATGGTGAAGGGCTGGTGGATGGCGTTAGGGTGGCCATTATTTATGGTATCGTTTTTTTGGTGCTTTAAACAATCTAAGGTTGTTTATTTTGTTGAATTTTATGCCTTTAGAGTTTTAAGGGCTTTTGTGGTTTTTTATCAATAAGCCTTGGTGTTTTGAATGGCACTGGGCTCTTCAAAGATTTTATGGGGGTCTTGATGGCTTTTTTCCCAATCGCTGATTATCGACCCGATGTGGCGGATATCAATGGAATTTTTACCGATGAACTTGTTAATGTGCTCCCGGCGGATGGCTCCTATATCCCTATGCCAAGTTTTGAACCTTTATCAGAGCCTTGTCCGGAGCCAATCTTAGGCACTCTTGCGGTTAAAACAAAAAATGGGGTTTCTATTATTGTCGGGACAAGAGATAAAATCTACTTACTTGATAATACAACAATGAACTGGAAAGATATTAGCCAAAAAGGAAAATCTTATCTGGCTAATGTTGATGCTCCGTGGTCTTTTGCTTTGTTTGGTGATTTTATCATTGCTGTGAATGCCAATGATAAACCACAAGTGATTGATATTAATCATGATAAAACATTTAGAAATTTAGGAGGAAATCCACCACAGGCAGGGATTGTTCGAATCTGGGGAGATTTCGTTTGTTTGATGAAATTAACTGAGTATCCAAGACGGGTTCATTGGTCTGGATTAAATGATGCTGAATTTTGGACCGTGGGAAAAAAAAGTTGTGATTATCAAGATTTTCCTGATGGCGGATTCGTCCAAGGGGCAACCGAGACAACAAATCCAATTATCTTTATGCGTTCTGCAATCTATGCTGGTTCTTTTATCCCTGGCTCTAAGATTATTTTTAGTTTCCAAAAAATCCACGATAAACGAGGCGCAAAAAATGCTGAATCAATTGTTTGTAGAGGTGATTTAGCATTCTTTGCCGATGAGGGCGGGTTTTATCAAATAACAAATGAGGGACAGATTATACCCATTGGGTTCGAAAAAGTCGATCGAACGATGACCGCAAAATCAAGGAAGGATAATCTGTACACTCTGTCTGCTGCTATCGATGGGGTGTATAATCGTGTTTATTGGATGGTTGATTCTGATGAGAACCTTCATAAACGTATCTTGCTCATTTATGATTGGGGATTGCAAAAATGGACAAAAGCTCTCGTCGATATCAAAATGATATTGCCTATTTTCTTAGCAGGAACAACCCTAGAAGGTCTTGATTTTGTGACTAAGAATATTGACGATTTGTCCTTTTCTCTCGATAGTAAAGCTTGGAAAAATGAATCGCCTATTCTGGGGGCATTTGATCAACAGGGGAGACTGGGTTCGTTTTCTGGGGGTCCTATGGCTTGTGTCGTGACATCACAAGAAATGGGGCAGACAAATGGCATGATAACACGGGTGAAAAATATTATGCCTCAAGTCAATAGTGGAAAGTTTTATTTGTCTGTGGGAATGCGCTTTCGACAATCTCTTGAAGAGGAAACTGTTTGGTTGCCAGAAAAACAGCCCTCTTATAATACTGGACAAATTCACTGTCGTGCAAGGGCACGGTTTTATCGCTTTAAATTGCGTATTCCTGAAGGGGTGAATTGGACTCATGTCACTGGATTTGATGTGGAATTGACGCGGGCCGGCATGCGATAGGCATGCCCTTTTGTAATATCATGCGATAGGCTCAAACCTCTATTATTAAAGAACAAATGCCCCATAGACTTCCCAAGCCTTTATAAATAAAGGCACAATGCGATAAGCTGTGTCTTTATAATATGAAGAACAAGGTGGTGCGTTATGTTTCATGCTTTTCTGCGATAAAGGAAAATAGGCTGCACCATGGTTTATTTTTATAAAGAAAAAAGTTCCCTCTTTGTTGTGACAAAGGGATAATGGGGCTTTTTTTCTTTTATTGTGCGGGGGGCATGGAATGCGTGAAATGCGTAGGGGGATGTTATTTGAGGGGAGATGAGTGACAAAGCTAAAAGAGCTAAAATTATGATACAAGAGAGTCAAGATTTATATTCTGCTCATCTGACAGAGCAGTGGCCATGGGAAAAAATAGCTCCCTATCAAGAGGCTCTCAATGCTGCATTGAAAAAATATGTTCAGCGCTTTCCGGATGATGTTTGTCTGGAAAAAATTGCTGAAGAAATCGCTACAGGACAAGCACAATTGTGGCTGGTCTTAAAAAATAAAATCCAATTTAGTGCTTTTGCAATTACCAAAGTTGAAATAACCCATACGGGAAAAAAATGCGTCGTTCTCTCTGATCTTGCTGGAGAGGGAGGGCTGAAATTGGTCAAATTGATTGATGAAGTCGAAAAATGGGCGCGAACAATTAATGCTGAAGAAATGCACATGTTTGGAAGAACTGGATGGGCGAAAAAGCTCGCTCATCACGGATATTCTCGTAATCTTATTCAATATAGAAAGGTTTTGAACCCATGAGTAGAAAAACCACACCTCAAGTGCAGACAACAACACAAACAAATGCTCCACCTGCTTGGGCGGCTGATATTCTTAAACAAGCCAGTGCTGATGCACTTGGACTTTATAATAAAGGAATTGGCGGAAACGTTTATCAGGGAGACAGAGTCGCTGGTCTTAGCAATATGACAAAAAATGCGCTGACCGGTTTACAACAAGCAGCAGGGCTCTATAACAATCCAACGGTAACGCAATGGTTGAATGCACCAACCAACAGCGCTACAAATCTTTCCGGTATGGCTAAGGGAAGCTGGATTGGAAGCAATAGTAAATTTAATACTGCATTGCAAAATGCTCTGAATAAAACGTCCGATGCAATTAATCAATCGATGTCGGGAGCAGGACGTTATGGCTCTGGGGCTCATACTGGTGTGCTGGCCGATGAGTTAGGCGCCTTGGCAACAAATGCTGCAGCACAGCAATATAATCAAGATATTAACAATATGATGAATGCAAACCAGATGATTGATCGCTCTCAGAATGATCAAGTTAATGCGGCAAATAGCTATTATCAAGGACAGAGTAACGTGCAAAGCAATGCTTTGAAAGGGGGCATGATTCAAGATATAAACCGCCAAAATGTCTTAGATGCTGAACGCCAAAAATGGTCAGAAAAAGATAATCAAGATTGGAACCGATTGCAAAGCTTGTTACAGGTAGGGACACAGGCTGCTGGAAATTACGGAACGACTTCAGGAAAATCCACGACAATGCCTTCTGTGACAAAAGATCCATTGCGTGATGCGCAGCAAGTACTTGGATTGGTCGGAGGAATTTTAGGGCTTTGTGATGTGAGAGCAAAAGAAAATATTATCCCGGTGGGGCAGAAAAAGGGATATCCACTTTATACCTTTAATTATAAGGGAAATCCACAACGTTATCAGGGCGTTATGGCGCAAGACGTGTTGCGTGTGAACCCTGAAGCTGTTTATGTCAATGCGAAAACAAAATTATTGCATGTTGATTATGACAAAATAGGCCTGAAAATGGAGAAAATGAAAGAGGAGAAAATACCGGCATCTAAAAATAAAATTGCGGCTTTCTTTTCTTCATTTTTTGCTCGTTTTCCCTTTTTGAATAAAGAGTATCTTCTATGAGTTCGATTTATGATTGGTCAATTGTTGCATCAGAAAATGCTTATGTCGACGAGAATATAAACTGGGCAGAAGGGCAACCGCCAAGCACAGTCAATGATAGTGCTCGCGCTATGATGCAACGCATCAAAGAATATTTGTTGGATAATGGGGGCGTGATTGAAACACAGTTTACTGTCGATGTGAAGAACGAGAGGACATCACTTCGTTTGGCAACAAAGTCTTTTTTTGAGACTTATATGGATGGCATTGTTGTGCGCTTTAAAGCACAAGGCGTCAACAGAGGAATAACAAATATTTCTTTAAATCAATTGCCGCCAAGACCAACTTATATGGCAACGCCAGAGGGTATTATGCCTTTAAAGGGCGGGGAAATTCAAAAAGGGGGGCTTTATGAAGTCGTCTATACGCGTGATATTGCCGGAAAAAATGCTGATGGCTGGTTTTTAACCAATCCTACTATAAAACTTCCTGAAATTCCGCCCTTTCCTCCTTTACCGGAAACGTTTTCTTCTGGATTTATCGGGACTTTTGCTACAGAAAAAATACCCTCTGGATGGTTACTGTGTGATGGTAAAGAATATTCGCGAAGGAACTATGCCAATCTCTTTGCTGTTCTGGGAGAAACATGGGGAAAAGGAGACGGGAGAACAACATTCAATGTTCCCGATTTGCGTGGAATGTTTTTACGGGGGCTCGATAGTGGAAAAGAAATTGATAAAGGACGTCGCTTGGGAAGCCGACAAGAAGAGTCTTTTCAATCCCATACCCATGAGGGAAAAACAGATTCAACAGGTAACCACCAGCATAGTTATCCAATGTTTGACAAGCTAGTTTGGGATATGAATCACGGTGAATATTATAAAAATCTGGCTCAAGTTTACAATAAAGATCGGTTAACGAAGGCTGCGGGAGAGCATGAACATAAGGTCTTGTTGCAAAAAACAGGGGGGGATGAAACACGCCCCGTCAATATGGCGGTGGTTTATGCCGTCAAAGCCTGAGAATGAAAGCTGTGTGAGAGAAAGATAAAAATGCTAAAATGTTTGTTATGAAAAAAGTCTTATTGAATATATTGTGTAGAAAGTTTTGAGGCGCTTTAGAAAAAAACTCAATTCTCTTTATTATTTTATTTTTTGTGCTGCCTTTGTTGGATGTGTAACGGTCAGTTTGCCTATTGTTCTTTAGAGGATCAAGACAGTGATTATTGAAGGTAGAGGGAGAACAAAAAAACCTTCTTTATTCATGGCGTTTTTTACTGAGGAATAAAGATTTTATCCCAAATGCCTCTCTCTTGTGGTGTCGTGATCCATTATTTCAAGTGCTGGGTTTAAAGCGCTGCTGTGCGATGACAAAAAACCCATGGGTAAAATTTATCCTATTATACCGTAAAACACCGTCATTAAAACACTATTATTGAAGATGGTTATATCAGTAAGATAGCTTAAAGTATTTAATACATTAGCAATTGTTTAGAGAAGGATTTGCTTGGTTAAGTATTATGCAAGTGAATCATATAAGTGAGCAGCAGACGGAATCCTTTCAGAAGAGTTGGATTGTTTACAAACCGATGTGGGCTAAAATCTTCGTCCTTTTAGGTGGTGGAAAGAGGTCAACGGATATGTTTATTTAAAGCGAGAAAAGGCAAAATGGAGCGCTTTCTTTTTTGGCAAAGCGTGTAGGAAAAAAGGGCTCTTTGTTTTCAAAATGGTCGCACTGTTTTCAAAATGGGTGCACTGTTGGCAAGAGCAGCAGGTTGGCGATGCGTTGTAGTACATGGTGAGGCATTGAACTCTCTTAGATGGCATTTTGTGCTTATCAGGCAACTTCTTGAAACAGAATGAGAGTGATACGAGAAAATCTGTAAGACAATAGTTTATCCCATTGTGTTGTAAAATAATATTGTTTGAGATGCGGTTAAAATTTTATGCATGGGATGCCTTTCGTCTGTGCGTATTCTTAAAACAGCTTTTTTTGTAGAATAACTCTAGACAAGGCTGCATTACAAGGTTGCATTACAAGGATGCCTTTGAAAGGGGAAGCTGAGTCAAATCCGTTAGATAAGAAGCCAGATTGTTAACAGACTGTTGTTTATCGATTGGCATTATTTAAAGACCGGTGGGGGTGGCTTTGTCCTTTTGGGGAAAGCTGACACAGCATGCAAGGCGATCATGCATTTTTCTTTGGTTTCAGCTGGTAAAATCATCATTTTAGGTGGAAAACAGAATATAATCTAAAAAAATACCTTGTAAAAATTTTCGATGAGGAAATTTTTTTCAAAAGCCTTTCACATGATTGTCTGAGATTGTCTGAGATTGTCTGAGATTGTCTGAGATTGTCTGAGATTGTCTGAGATTGTCTGAG
>NZ_JBHIOD010000064.1:0-1611 GCF_042195355.1 Bartonella sp. CL266QHHD | reverse complement strand
GAGCAGGCTTATCAATGTTACATCCAGCAATATTTAACAGAATGAGACCACTTAATAATTTCAAGATTTTCTTCATTTTTTCCCTCTTTCAATGGATTTATTTACAATAAAACAGAGCTCATAAGCCTGTTGATATTTTCTGTCACCGCTGTTTAAAACAACGGTGAACAATATTGAAATGATTGGTTGAGGAAACAATCGCGCCATTCCAAGTGAAGGCAAGGATGGCGGATTGTTGATCATCACAAGCAAGACTTAAGGCTTGCATTCAGGTGCATTTTTATATTTTTTACAATAAGGGCTGTTTAAGCGCTTCTTGACACTGGGCCTCGGGATCACAGCACCTGGACGACATATGGGAAGGTTTTCGGCTTTATGATTCTCGCACCAAGTCCCTCCCCCCACTTTATCACGGAAACCTGATTGAACCATGCAAGCATAAATTGTTGCTTTTGCATTGATGCTCTGCTTTCTGTTTTCTGGAAATACATCATAAGGGGTTGGCATGCCACATTCTAATAATGCTTTTGCTACCTCAGTAAAATCTGCTCCCGATTTCTCCCAGGCTCCTATAGAGGAGGTAGGAGTTTTATTAAATTGACAACCAGTGATGATTAATAGAGTTAATGTACTCAATAATTTTAAAGGTTTTTTCATTTTTTACTCCATGATTTACTTGAAGGAACTTGTTCACGATGAGATGTGCCATAAGTCTTTTGGCACATATCGCTCGCATCTCCAAGGCAAGTATGGGAACTTATGGGATTTGTAGCCACTCTCAACCATTCTGTCCAAACGTTACTGCCAGCAGGGAGTGTCCCGTAGGTATAGCCATTGCCACCAATAATTCTGCTGACAAAGTCATATCTATTCCCATCAAAGCCAATAGTGGTTTGTTTGCCATCACTCACATAACCTAACAGACCGGATGCAACTAAAACATTAAAGGCTGGTCCATAGAAATTGATCTTCGTGTTGTCGGCTATACCGTGCACACCTTCTTGTTTGAAAGAATTCAGCATATTCCCCAATGTCATTGTCCCGCGACTATGTCCATAAAGTTCTAATCCTGTAAGACCATGGCTATACACCAAATCTTTTGCTTCTTGTGTTGAATTGGTCAAACCCCAAAAGTTATTTTCCATAAACTTCTGATAGCCCGCGACTAGAAGTTCTGAAATAGCAGAATCAGCTTCTGGGAACACCACAAAATAAAGCGGTTCATTTTTATCCTTCGCATGTTGAACCGCATAAACAGCGGCTTCCTCTGGTGGAGTAAAGATGCCATTAAAGGACACATGCACCTTGCCATCAGCACCCTCTTGTAAATGCTGCTTTTCTTCATCCGTTAAATAATGTGCGTGAGGTATTGGTTGTCCACGAGCGTCTCTTATAGGTACCCCATTTGCATCTATTTCATAGATTATATTACCCTTTTCATCACGGTCGACCACGGCAATGGGGTGCTCTTTGATAAACATGGTTTTATAGGAGTCATCGCTGTATTTAAACCCTTCTTCTAAGAGTTGAGTTGCCATTTCACGGTTTTCATGGACGATTTGTTCCAGCTTGCCTACATCGAGCTGTTGTACACCCTTATGGGCGCTGGCA
>NZ_JBHIOD010000063.1:0-10462 GCF_042195355.1 Bartonella sp. CL266QHHD | reverse complement strand
AGGACGAAAGCTTCGGTTCATGAAAATGGCTTGAAAATTGAAACAAATGAGGGATAAAAAATGAGGGGCAATGGAAAAAATTCACCATTGGATGAAGAATTACGGTCTTTTGCGCTTGAAGAAGCGTTTTTGACACGCAAAAATTATAAAGTCATCTTTTGTATTGCTTTCATTGTGGCAGCTTTAAGAATGGCTCTTCGCTTCGTACCAATTTTGCTTGGGTGGAAGTTGGCGGAGTGGGAAGGGGATGTCGTGGCAGCTCTCTTGTTAATCATGCAGCTTATATCATGGTTTATTTTTTTGTTCATCCCTGTTGCCTTTGTGGTTCGTATCATTTTCACGGTTCTGTTGAAAGAAAAGATTGATATGTTGGAGCAAGCAATCTGGAAGCGGAGAAAAACCGCTTCTCAACAAAACAGCGCATGAAGGGGCGGGGAAAATGATAGATATTAAAATGATGGATATTGTTGTTGTACTCTCGTGGGGTGTGGGCTTGACGCTTTTCACGCTGCTTTCTGCTGTGGTCGTGATGTTTATTTGGGCATTGTATTACTCTACTTTCAAGCGGGTGAGACTGTATTGCCAAGTGACAAAAGAATTAAGCCGCGTGCTTGAACAACCTATCGCTTTTGAGCCGTCTAGTGGAGCAACGCCGATGATTAAGCTGTTATCTGAGGAAAAAGAGTTTTCTCTTTCTGATGAGGAAATCTTAACGATGGAAAGTGCAACGGCGCTTTTAAAGAGTTTGGGGTGGAAGGTGGAAATTGAGGGAAAAGGGGATCATTTGGCCACCTATTATTTACCAGATCGTGAAGTGCAGTTTCTTTATAATGCTGAGAAGGGGTATCCGCGATTTGATTGTGCAATTGCGGTGGTTTCTGGTATCCATGCGGCGGCTTGCCAAACGATAGACCCTTATAATTCTGGAGGCTTGATTGCTCTTGAATTGAGTTTTGATGTGAAGGGGGTGGAAATTTTTGAAGAAAAGGTAAGCGTTGGATGTTTACGTCGTGCACTCGAGAAAGCTTTAGATGAGGCAATGACTGAGGTTGATCTTGGCAAGATGCTTCACTCTCAATATAGAATCCTGCCTTGGGAAAACAAAACTGTGGTCCCTCGGTTGGCTTCTTATTCCCTGCGTTATCTTGCAGCTCTGGCTTTGATGGGCGATGTTGAAACTTTACACTCTTATCAGAAAAGCTTTATGGAAGGTGAGAAGCTGGGCTTTGAAACAAGCATCGAAGAGGAGCATCTGGAACGCGCAATGGTGATTGCTCAGGCGGTAGAAAAGACAAAGCAACCCAGTTACGATTTGCTTCAACAGGCGGCAAAGGATTTTTCCATGGAGGTGGAAAGCTATGAATGTTTTAGAGCTACAGATCCCAATTTGTGCAATAGAAGAAGAGATTCTTATGAAAATTTGATCGAGGAAAAAAGAGAAGAATTAAGGCAACAGGGATATTTTGTTTACGAAAAGGACGCGATTTGTGAGGTTGATGGAAAAAACTATCGTCCTCATATTCTTTACATAAAGGATGGGGAGTTAGAATATATGGATGTAGAAATTAGGATTGATGAAAAAATTTATTGAGAAAAATAAAGAGTTTAGATAATTTAAAAAGAGCTTAAACCTAAAAATAATGCGTAAAAAGCGCGAAGCGTAAAAGCAGAGGGGAACAATGCAGGAGAAAAAAGCAACATTTGAAGAGTCTTTCTTTTCATTTAGAAAATTTATGGTGTCTTCAGTGGAAAGGCGTAAAGGGGTGGGAAGGTGTAAAATAATAGGGTGCCGCTTTTTTATCATGTTTTGTACGTGCCTTATCATGATGGCTTTAGAAATTTCTGCGGGTGCAAAATCTCTGGTACAGCCGTTGCAATGGACAAGATGGGAAGGAATTGGTTCTCTTATTTTTCTCTTACCAGTGTTGATATGGTTTTGTCTTCTCACACCCCTTCCTATTTTGTGGGGCATTTGTCGTTTTAAAGAGCGTAAATTGGAAAAAATAAAGAAAAAACTAAAAGAAAAAATAAAGCAGCAAGAGATTAATCAATGAGGTTATACACATGAGGAGTGAGGCCGCGGTTTTTATTTTGTTTCTGCCGATTGGATATTTTCTTCTAAATGCAGTTACAGTTTTTGCCATTTTTGTGAATATGATTATTGTGGCGCCTTATTATTCTTTAATAAAGCGTTTGAGGCTCTATTACAGAGTGAAAAAACAAAGACGTTTGATGAAAGAACATCCACAGCGTTTTTGTTTCTTTGAAAAAAGCGGAAAAGAAAAAGAGAGAGTGCCGCAAAACTTAGCACTAGAAACACAGATAAGTTTCTATTCGTTAAAAAAATGGCTCGCTTTTTCACGCAAAGATTATATCCTCCACGCATGCCTCTCTTTCATCATTATATTTTTCAAAGCTTATGTCTATGTGATTTTCTTTAAAGGGATAGATGAGATAGATGAGAGCAGATTTGAATATTTTGCCATTCTCTTGCTTTTCTGGTTTTTTTTATCGGTATGTATTTTTGCAACGATCCCTGTTGTTGTGATCCTTCGTGAAATTTTAACTCATCGATTGAAAAAGAAAATTCAGCAATTGGAAGAAGTGACTGAAGCAACCCAATCAATCAATTTATAAAGAGAAGGGGATAAAATGCATTACGAAATGGCGGCAGCTTGGACGGTGATTTTGATCATTCTGCTGGGGGGTGTTTTTGATTTTTTCTTAACAATACCCATTGTGGCACTGTATATTTCTTTTATCAAGCGTTTGATCTCGTATTACAAGGTTACCAAACAATTAAACGCAGCGCTGAAAAAGCGCATGTAGTGCTCGTGTCATGGGGGAGGCATAAGTTTTAGATCATGCCATTGCTTCACGGCTTGGGAGGAGGGCATCGATTGTTTTTCTCATTTTACGC
This sequence comes from Bartonella sp. CL266QHHD, assembly GCF_042195355.1. Lineage (NCBI taxonomy): Bacteria > Pseudomonadati > Pseudomonadota > Alphaproteobacteria > Hyphomicrobiales > Bartonellaceae > Bartonella > Bartonella sp. CL266QHHD. Next base: position 7,542 of record NZ_JBHIOD010000063.1, on the reverse strand, counting down.
TGATCTCTGGGGGAATGGAGGGCGTTGGGGGAAAAGGGCTGATGGCAATGAATAGGCTGATGATAGGTTTGTAATAGGCTTGTATAGGCTTTAATGGGGCGGTTGATCGGAAGTTTTGTTGTTTTCTGTGAATTTGCAAAATCGTAAAAACGTGGAACTGTAAAAGGGTGTGTGGTTGCTCAAGAGCCGTGACGGTTGTGGGGAGGATATGGGGTAAAGAGGGTGCCAATGGAGGCGTAAAGGTTGGATTGTGCAATGCGTCAAAATTGGAATGGAGTAATGGGGAATTGGGGGAATGGAGGGCGTTGGGGGAAAAGGGCTGTTGGCAATGAATAGGCTGGTGATAGGTTTGTAATAGGCTGATGATAGGCTTTAATGGGGCGGTTTATCGGCAGTTTGCTTGTTTTCTGTGAATTTTCAAAATCGTAAAAACGTGAAACTGTAAAAGCGGGTGTGTGGTTGCTCAAGGGCTGTGAGGGTTGTGGGGCGGTTGGGGAGAAAAGGTGCCAATGGAGGCGTAAAGGTTGGATTGTGAAATGCGTCAAAATTGGAATGGGGAAATGGAGGGCGTTGGGGGAATGGAGGAATGGAGGGCGCGCTGGGGGAATGGGGAAATGGAGGGCGTTGGGGGAAAAGGGTTGATGGCAATGAATAGGCTGATGGTAGGTTTGTAATAGGCTTGTATAGGCTTTAATGGGGCGGTTTATCGGCAGTTTGCTTGTTTTCTGTGAATTTGCAAAATCGTAAAAGCGTGAAACTGTAATAGGGCGTGTGGTTGCTCAAGAGCCGTGATGGTTGTGGGGCGGATATGGGAGAAAAGGTGCCAATGGAGGCGTAAAGGTTGGATTGTGCAATGCGTCAAAATTGGAATGGAGTAATGGGGAATTGGGGGAATGGAGGGCGTTGGGGGAAAAGGGCTGTTGGCAATGAATAGGCTGATGATAGGTTTGTAATAGGCTTGTATAGGCTTTAATGGGGCGGTTTATCGGCAGTTTGCTAGTTTTCTGTGAATTTGCAAAATCGTAAAAGCGTGTAACTGTAAAAGGGTGTGTGGTTGGTCAAGGGCTGTGATGGTTGTCAGAGGGGGTAAGTCCGTGTGAGAAGGGTTAGAAAAACGTTTGGTTTTGGAGCTGTTGATATAGGCATGCTGTTTAGAGGCGTAAGGGAGGGGGATTGTTCGTTCTCAAAGCCTATGATGTAAGAGAGTATGGGCTATTCAAGAGGGTGTTCGGGTATGGATAGAGATTGAAGGGGTACTGCTTCTTTGCAAAGCAGAGGTATTGATCATAAGTTTTGTTTATTCATATGGTTTTTTATGGCATCCAGTACCTGTTGGCTTATCTCCTTATGGGTCAGCCATCGTAAACCTTTGGGCGTTGTTTTTTGTCCTAATTGAATGGGGATAAAATCAACCTTGTTTTTGCGCGCGCACTCGAGGATCATTTGATCATGCATGTTGGAACCAAAAATATGAAGAATACATGGCGGTTTAGGCAAAAGAGCCAACTGCTCAATTAATGCGCAAGAAAATGCATAGGCGGGCGAATGAATCCATAATATGCAATATTTTAGATCATGCCATTGCTTCACAGCTTCTAAAAATTGCGCCTTTGATGCCGCACAATCATAATCCAACGACACGCACAACTGTTTGTTGTGCAATGCCTCAAGCTGGACTTTATGGGAAAGAAAGCGTGCAGCAATAATCACTTCTTGCGGCTTTAGTGATTGATACAAAGGGGCAAGCATCCCTGTGCCCCCTACCACTAAATAACGATAGTGCGCATCCTTTTTTTTCATGCCCCCTCCCTTATTACTTTAAATCCCACCTCTTTGCTTTAAAAATGTGTACATTTCATCAGCAAGTCTTTCACAACGTGTTTGTACCTCTTCACTTGTAACTTTCCAAGTACGACCTTCATCATCTGAGGAAAAATCTTCGTTGGAAGAGGCGATTTGACATTGGAGTGTATAACCATAAAGCGTGTGCACCACCGGCACTAAATGCTCACACGGTTGTGCGCATTTTTTGGCCGTACTCCCATGAGAGATAAGCCCAACAGGTTTATTTAAAAAGGCATTATAGCTCAAATTATCAAGAGCATTTTTTAAAACACCCGAATAAGACCCTTGATAAACGGGGCTTGCTAGAATAACGCCATCAGCCGCTGCAATGGTTTTTACAAACTCACGGACCGCAGCACTTGGATTAGCCTCTACCTGCTGATGATAATCGGGATCTGTCATCGGCAAGGGCTGTTCACGCAAATCAACCCACTGAAGTGATGCACCCCGCTTTATGAGGCAATCCGCTAAATAATTGGCTAAAGTTCTTGTTAAGGAAGGTTGACGCACAGACCCCAAAATAATTGCTATATTCAACAGGATTCTCCTTTATCTTTTCCCCACAAGCCTATAACGCAAGGCTTATAAAGAAGTGTGAGTAAAATGGCGCGTATCAATGCTGTTTATAAAGAGCAATTGTGCTGATATCGCATAGTTATAGAATCAATCCATGCTAACAAGATTGTTGACAAAACAACACCTCAAATTTGCAAGGGAATGTTAGTGCTTTCATTAATATTAAAATGCTTGATCTCAAGAATTGCGGCTGTCTCTCTGTCTTAGAAGCGCTTTGATGAATATATTCTAAGCTATTGGCTTGCAAGATCCCCAATGAAAAATGGAATATATCGTCATATTTTGAATGATCATTGATCCTTTTTAATTGGAATAAGAAAGTTGTAAGATTTTCTCATTTCAAATGCTCTTATTGCGCGATCATTTGCAAATCAATGGAAGTTCCTTTTTCATGTCTTAAGTGGGGGGTCCGAAAACAATTGAGAAAAGAATAAAAATGCTTCTGTCTTTTCAAGGGATAAAGGCTATCGTAGAAGCTAGATAGGGCTGTTTTTTGGGCAGGGGTGGGGTTGTCGTAGGAGCCTTAGGCTAATGGGGTTGTCCGTGTTGAGGAACGAGTTATGGCGTAGCTTGTTGCAAGGGAGGGTAAGGCTATTGTAGAGGCCGCAGGGGGCGTATATGAATGGTGCCGGATTACATTTTTTATTGAAACAATGGTGGTGATAGAGTTTATAGTAAGGGGATATATTCATGGGAGCGCTATTGTTATCCCTTTCATGGGGGATGTTCATGAAATGGGGTGTACGCGCGTTGGTTTGGAAGTGTTGAGAGATTTCTTTAAAACAAGCACGTGAATTGGCAAAAGTATTGGCAACATGAATATGCAATACGAGTATTTTCTGGGGTGTTCTGTTTGACGATAATGGATGCAATTGTGCTTTGAGAGATTATGCGTGTCCTTATAAAGTTAGGGACAAACAGTTGCATAAAAGGGAAGAGCAAATGAAGGGGGAAAATTCCACATTTTATAACAAACGGTGCTCTCTTTTTTTTGGAAAATCATTTCGTTCTTATAAAGATCATATGATTATTTGTCTTATTTCTATCCTTATTGGGATAGGTTATAAAGCTCTTTTGATCCCATTAGAAGCCAAGTGGCCGTTGAGTGTATCGCAGGATAGCACTCTTTTGGCGCTTTTTGTGCTGCGTGAAGTCATCATGGTGGTTGTTGTTGCCTTGATGCCTGTTTTATTGGTGCTTTATCTCATCTTAACGTATTTGTTGAAAAAAAAGATTCAGCAGTTAGAAGAGGCTATCCAGCAACGGGGTCACACAATCGATCAACAAAATAATCCAGTAAAAAACAATAGAGAAAAAATAAGCTGTTTTTTTATCGTATACTTTTGGTTGATATTTCTGCTAAACGTCTTTTTTCCTGCGGGTGTTGTCATGCTCATTTTAGAATTTTACTATTTTGTTTTCAAGCAGGTGAGAACGTATCGTAAAGTGAGACGGGCATTAAAACGCGTAAGATAAAGAGAGTGACAAGGCGCTTTTGTAGCTATCGTGAGGGGTAAGAGGCAATGTTTAGAAGCTCTCGTGACACAAGAAGAGGGGAGGATGAATGGTTGGAAAATCATCAGACAAAGAAGAGAGCCTATTTTCGTTTGTAATGAGGAGGATGCTCTTAATCATTGGGAAGAGTAACCGCGCTTTTAGAAAGTTGGGGGTTTTTGTTGAAAACAAGGGAAGCGCCATGCATCGCACTTTTCGTGGTTCTTAAAAGAGCGGGCATGAGATAAAGAAATGCATTTTTCATAAAAAAAGGAAGAGCAATGAAGGGGAAAAATTCAGCATTTTATAATGGACTGCGCCATTTTTTCGAAAAAAGTATTTTTTCTGTGCGAGAGCATGTTGTCATTTGTTTTCTCTCTCTCATTATTGAGCTATGGAACAGGATTTTCTTTCTTGAGCTATGGAACAGGATTCTCTCTCTCTCATCCTTGGATAGCAAAGAGTACAGCATTTTTTCTCTTGAGCTGTGGAACAAGATTTTCTTTCTCCTATCCTTGGGTAGCAATGGGGAACGGACAGGGTGGTGGGATACACCTCTTTTTCTCTCTCTGTATGCGTTTTGGAAAGTTATTATAGTGTGTGTTTTGGTCTTATTCCCAGTTATGTTGATACTCTACATCATATTGTGGTTTTTGTTGGTAAAAAATATTCGGAAATTGAAAGGAATAGATCAGCAACGGGGTAAAATAACCGATCAAAAGGATCGATATAAAGAAAGTGTGAACTGGAAAATGGACGATATTCTTGTCATGATATTTGTTTTCGTGCTTATGTGCGTGACATTGGTGGTTGCTTGTATTCCCATGATGATTTTAGAACTTTATTATGGTGTCTTTAAGCAGGTGAGAACGTATCGCTGTTTAAGAAAAGAACTGAAAAACGTCTTGCAAGAACAGGATACAGCGTTTGAGAAATCATGAGAGGGAAAAATAATGAAGAAATTATGAGAGATTCAGCCTTTATAGGGATTGCTCTCTATACCATTTTGCCTCTGATATTTTTTGGTGCTCTTTCATGAGGTGTCCGTAAACATTGCTCTAAGGAGCAGTGTTGAGGGTGGCATTGAGTGAAAGAAAAGCCGATTATGGATTAGTATTGATAAAAGGGAATAAGAGCCCTTGGGGTTTAGAGCCTAGAGTGAGTGCTTGGGACTTACTTTATCGTTTGAGGCGTGAGGAAGGAACGGTTTTGCTTGTAGGGGCGCGCGGTATATGGGTTGTTTTCGTATTTTTAGGAGCCTTGTTCATTCAAGCTTTGAAATGAATTCTATTGAAGTGGGGTTGCAGGGTGATTTTCTTGAAAATAAGAGAATTTTTGGGAAGAAAAAGCTGAATTGTGACTATTGTTTACAGATTGGCGTGGTTTGAAAATCTTTATTGTTTGCAATGTGAGGAAGGTAAGAGGGTGGCAAGGTAGCAGGAATATTATAATTTTTATTATGACGCAAACCATAATGGTCTGTGTACTTTTCTTTATTCCGGTGGTATTTGGGTTTTGCATCATCATAATGCGTAAATTGGAAAAAAATCCAGAAACGAGAAGAGGCAATCTCTGTGTGATAGCAAATAAGCTCTCTGTCGCACGGGTCTTTTCAAAGAGAGAGGGGAATACATGAAGGAGCAAAATTGGGCATCAGAGCAAGAAACGCATAAAGGAGTGCATTCTTTTTCGCTCCAGCAAGCGTTGCTTTCAGCAAAGGATTATAAAATTATCTTTGCTATTGCGGTTCTCATTATCATGTGGAAAATGGTTCTAGAAATACCAAGTGTATTGAATTGGCAGCTGACAGGGTGGCAATATGTTGTGCATGCCGTTCTCTTTAAAACAACGGACATCATAACGGTTTGTGTTATTATTTTTATTCCGGTTATGTTACGGCTTCGCACCAAAGTGACGGGTGAGTTGCGAAAAAATATTCAGAAACTAGAAGAAGCAATCTCTGTGCGAGAGCACATAAGCTCTCTGTCGCACGGGCTTTGTAAAGACTGAGAGGGGAAAAATGAACAGTGATCCTATAGCCGTATTTCTATTAGATCCCGGATTCTGGGTGATGATTGTTATTTGCATGATCATTATCATGCTTATTTTAGCTCTTTATATCTCTGTCTTTAAACGGATGAAAATGAATTTCCAAGTGAAAGGCGAGCTGGAAAGAGTGCTTAAAGAAAATGATCTTGCAACGCAGCAGTTTTGGAAAGATGAAGCTGTGGTGCAGGAGAGGCGTTTGCAACTAAAGGAAAAAGAGTTCTCTGCCGATTATGATGATGATGATGAAATTCTCACGATAGAAAGTGCAACAGGGCTTTTAAAAAGCTTGGGATGGTCGGTGGAAATCGAGGGAAAGGGAGATTATTTGGCAACCCTCTTTTTACCAGATCGCGAAGTGCAGTTTCTTTATAACGAGAAACGAGTGGAAGAGTTTTCGCCTTTTGATCGCGGACTTTTAATTATGAGCGGTATTTTTGCGGCGGCTTGTCAGACGATTAATCCTCATAATTCTGGGGTTGTGCCAACGGTATTTATGAATTTTGTACCCAATGGATTGGAAATTTTTGAAGAAAAAGTGAGCGTCCAGCTTTTAAAGAAAGCACTCGATAAAACTTTAAAATGGACAATGGAAGATGATTCTTTGCATGAAATGTTTCGCTCTCAATATGGTATTCCCCCTTGGGAAAAAGACTCTTTATCTTGGGCAACGGATGATGACATAGAGCTCGCACCTTATGCTTTGCTGCATCTTGCTGCTCTTGCCTTACTTGGCGATGTTGAGACTTTAGCTTCTTATGACGAAAGTTTTACGGCAGGGGAGAAGCTTGGCTTTGATGAAACCATTGAAAAAGTCCATTTGGAACGCGCGATGGTGATCGCTCAAGAAGTGAAAAGGGAAGGAAAGTTCAGTTACGATCTACTGGAACGGGTTGCTGAGAAGTGGTCTATAGCCATGGACTATCAGCTTTTCAGAGTGAGATCCCCTAATACGTGTAATCAAAAACGTGCTTTTCATAAAAAATTAGTCGAGGAGAAAAAACAAGAATTAAGGGAACAAGGATTTGATGTGAGTGATGAACAGTTCGTGTTTGAAGCAGAGGGGGTAAAACATGCTCCTGATATTACTTATATTAAAGATGGTGAACCTGCATTTATGGATATAAAAATTGATTAGTGTTGTACTCTCCTGTTGAAGAAAACACTCTTATTTAAAAGATGTGAAAGCGCCATGATTGAGACGCTTTCACACCTTTCTTACCAGAGCCAAATAAAGGGCTCAAAAAATCAAGAATAATAGCCAAGATTTTAAAAAATAGACTGGAAATAGCTTGATCCTCAAGAATAGGGGGAAAAATCAATTATAAATTCTACTCTCTTCTTTAAGACTGTTCTGTTGTTTTGTTAGAAAATGCTCATAAATTATCGCTTATTCAAGTGCCTTATTCAAGCGGTATGAGGGAAAGGTCCATTGACTAAAGCGCTATGGGGGGAGCTTTAAGGGTTAGAGCCTTTGTCATTTGAGGGGAGAGGAAGGCAAAAAATGGCATTTTTGAGCAGTGTTAGGGTCTTTTTCCTTTGAGGTGTTTTTTGTCTTTAAGCTGTTCTTGCCAATGAAGC
>NZ_JBHIOD010000062.1:0-85853 GCF_042195355.1 Bartonella sp. CL266QHHD | reverse complement strand
TTTAAACAAAAAGCGCGTTGCAATCACCTGTTTTGAAGCCAATGTATGCATGTGTCATAGAGGACAACTCGCATTAGCTCTCACTCAATTGCCTGATTGGAAATATGAAATTAAGCACATCTAAAAAATAAACTTACAGATTTTTTACATATGGAGGTGTTTCTCTTCACAAATGCCTCCTAGCCCCCCCACCCTTCTTAACACTTTCAAGTAATGCGTGATTCACGCCACACGTGAATTGCATCTCAATGTAAGGAGAAAAGATATGGCGCCTCGTCCAGCTGCTATAACGCAACCAGCCATTGCTCGCGCTTTAAGAGAAGCTAAAAAACAAGGTTGTGAACTCGTAGAAATCAAACCTACCGGTGAACTGCTTATCTATCTTAAATCCGATATTCCAATACCAAATTCAGTTAACCACCCAGACAAACTTTTAGACTTGTCAAAGAATGAATATTACGAAACCGCACTCTCTAAGATGTAAAATACCATGCCAAAACCACGTCCTCCTCATCTTGTCAAAGAAGTCACACGTCATGGTAAAATTATATGGTATGTACGTATTGGTCATGGACCACGTATTAGAATACGCGGCACCTATGGAACGCAAGAGTTTGTTGATAACTACAAAAGCGCACTTGCCGAGTTACAAGGACTCATACTTCCTAAATCAAAAACCGGTAAACTTGTTGAAGGGTCATTTGCATGGCTACTTAAACAATACTTTAACAGCTCCAATTGGCATAGCCTTTCTAAAGTCACCCAAAAACAAAAAGAACTCATCCTTATGAAGGTGTGTGATACCATAGGAAACATTCCATACCAAGCAATTGAAAAGAAACATATCATAGCCGGTGTTGAACGGCGTAAAGAAACACCAGCAATGGCTAGAAATTTTCTGAAAGCCCTTAATGGACTTTTTAATTGGGCGATTGATCAAGGTCTTTTGGAAAATAATCCAGCTTTAGGAATAAAAAGACCCCCCCTCAAAAACAAAGAGGGATTTCCTGTTTGGACAGAAGAAGATGTCGAAAAATATTATCAAAGATGGCATCATGGTACCCATGAACGTGTCTGGATTGATGTTCTTTTATATACGGGCTTGCGTCGTGGTGATGCGGTACGCATTGGCTGGAAAGATGTCAAAGACAATATTATTCATCTCAAAACAGAGAAAAGTAAATTCCAAACAGATGTTTTTCTTCCCATTTTACCGGAATTAGCTAAAACGCTTGAAACTGGTCCTATTGGAGAAGAAACATTTATCTGTAGTAAAGTGAATCAAAAATTCACCAAAGAAAGCTTTGGGAATGGATTTAGAGACGCTTGTAATGCGGCTGGAATTAAAAAATCGGCGCATGGATTAAGAAAATTAGCCGCAACACGTGCAGCTAATTCTGGAGCAACAGTATCACAATTGAAAGCAATTTTTGGCTGGACAGAAGATCAGATGGCATCCCTTTATACAAAGAGTGCAGATCGTAAAAGACTAGCTCTTGAAGCTATAAAAAAGCTCCAAAAAAGTTAGGGGCAGAGACAAAAAAACGTAATAGAATCAAAATTCATTAATTCCCTTATATTCTATATAATTCTTTGATTTTATTTACTCTATACCCGCCCCTTGGGCGTACCATGTTTCTTCTTACTATGTGTAATATATTCATTTTATTTGTGTTTTTAAAAATGAGGGATGCATAAATAAAAACGAGAGAACAAGATTTTAAAAGGAATTTCTTCGTAAATTAAAAGGAATCTCTTTGTAAAAAGGATACAAGAATCATTAGGTGATTAATTTCTTTGTTGCATTTCGAGGATAGTGCTTTACTGCGCACAGTTATAACAATAAGAATCTATAAAATATAAGAATTAGAGTATTCTAGCTCGCGATACGGTAATTTTATAAGTCATATTCTTGCGTATGCTGTTAATTTTTAAATTAAACCAGCCACATCATTTATACGTTTTTTCCAACCTTCAAAACTGAAGTTTATCCCAAACGCATTTTATATGAAGCATTTCTAATTACAGTGCCTTTGTTATCACATTAAACTTTTTATAAATAAACAAACCGTAATCTTAGAGTTGAAATAGCAATATAAAAAATAGATGCTTATTCACCTCACACAACAAATCAAGAAACTATAATTCAGAATACGATCAAATTATTAAATGGAATCTCTGATAATAAAAACGCATAATCCCCATCCCTCGGTGATCTAACTACCTTATCTATTAAACAGATTCTTCATCAATCATAGAATACTTATAGATTTATAAACACATCACTTCTTTTCAAAGATTAAACCCTCCAACAAAATTTTACACTCTATTGATAATATATTCTAAAAGCTCATATTTGAATGCTTTTTTCCCTTGTTTTTACTTTTCATTATAAACTTGAAAGTGTTATACAAGTAGTATCGCTTAAAAGAAAAAGGATTTCTAATGGTAAAGATCAAAGTAGAAAACCCCGTTGTTGAACTTGATGGGGATGAGATGACCCGCATCATCTGGAAATATATCAAAGATAAATTAATCCATCCCTACCTCGACATTGATCTAAAGTATTATGATCTTTCCGTCGAAAATCGTGATGCAACCAATGATCAAGTAACAATCGATTCTGCCAATGCTATAAAAGAATATGGGGTTGGTATAAAATGCGCAACCATCACACCTGATGAGGCACGCGTTAAAGAATTTAACCTAAAAAAAATGTGGAAATCACCTAATGGTACAATCCGCAATATTTTAGGAGGAGTCATTTTTCGCGAACCCATTATCTGTAAAAATGTCCCTCGCCTTATTCCTAACTGGACAAAGCCAATTATTATAGGACGTCACGCTTTTGGCGATCAATACAAGGCAACAGATTTTAAATTTCCAGGAAAAGGGAAATTAAGTATTAAATTTGTAGGTGATGACAATCAAGTTATTGAACATGATGTTTTTGATGCTCCAAGCGCAGGGGTTGCCATGGCTATGTATAACCTTGATGAGTCAATTCGTGATTTTGCCCGCGCATCCTTTAATTATGGACTACAACGGAATGTTCCAGTTTATCTTTCAACAAAAAATACCATTCTAAAAGCTTACGATGGTCGTTTTAAAGATATCTTTCAAGAAATATTCGATATGGAATTTAAAACTGAATTTGAAAACCGTAAATTATATTACGAACACCGTCTTATTGATGATATGGTTGCTTCTGCATTAAAGTGGTCAGGTGGATACGTATGGGCATGTAAAAACTATGATGGTGATGTCCAATCTGATATTGTTGCCCAAGGCTTTGGTTCTCTTGGTCTCATGACTTCTGTTCTCATGACACCTGATGGTAAAATTGTTGAAGCAGAGGCTGCACACGGCACCGTAACACGCCATTACCGTCAGCATCAAAGAGGCGAAGAAACATCAACAAATTCTATTGCATCTATTTTCGCATGGACACGTGGACTGGCGCACCGTGCTAAACTAGATAACAATGAGAAATTAAAAAACTTTTCCACAACATTGGAAGAAGTTTGTATTAAAACCGTCGAAGAAGGTTTTATGACTAAAGATCTCGCACTTTTGATTGGGCCTAAACAAAAATGGCTTTCTACAACAGGTTTCCTCGATAAAATTGATGAGAATCTCAAAAAAGCAATGGGCAATTAAGTTATTAATTAAATTAAAATTCAAAGCTCTAAACAGAGCTTTGAATTTCTCTTGGCAAATTCAAAGAAGTACCTTATAAGTAAAAAGAGGATAAATTTTTATTAAATAGCAAAAAAACAGTGAAACAACAGAGCTGGTCTGAGCTTTTATTAGGTAAAAATGGTCTTTGCTTTTTAACGTTTACAGGTGGTGTTATATTACACGCTACCAATGTTTATATTGTTATTACTATTTTACCTTCCCTTATAAATCATATTGGCAATGAATATTATTCTTGGGTGGCGACTGTCTTTATTACAGCTTCACTCCTTGGTACTTCACTTGCAACAAAAATATTAGGGAAATTAGGTCCTCGCAACGCTTATGTTATCTCTGGTCTTATCTTTACCCTAGGCACTTTCCTGTGCAGCATTTCTTCATCTATGCCATTATTTTTAATAGGACGCTTTATTCAAGGATTGGGAAGTGGTTCTTTGTTATCTCTATCCTATTCCATGGTACGTATTGTTTTCAGCCCATCTTTATGGTCACACGCATTAAGTGTTATCTCTGGAATGTGGGGAATATCAACCTTGTTAGGACCAGCAATCGGAGGAATTTCTGTATATTATGGCTTATGGAGAGCATCCTTTTGGATCATTGGCGCATTAGCTATATTCTTCTCACTCATAGCCTTTAAAATTTTACCCAAAAAGAATGAAAACTATGTTCCAACATCCTCCCTCCCTCTTCTCCAGCTTCTCACACTCACCTTATTGATTTTTATCATCTCTGTTGGAGGAGCTATGGACACAACAATGGCAAAAATTTGCGGATTAGTTATTGGACTTAGTCTTCTCTTTGTTTTAGCAAAAATCGAATCATATAGCTTTCATCCTATGTTGCCGCGCAAATCCTTTTCTTTCTCTTCTGAAATTTTTCCTGTTTACGCATTAATACTCGTTATGACAACAGTCGTGTACAGTATAGAACTTTATTTACCACTTTTTCTTCAAGAACTTCATGGACAAGCTCCACTTATAGCCGGTTATATAGCAACACTTATGAGCCTAGGGTGGACGTGTGGAGCCCTCTCAAGTGCTGCTGTCTCCACAAAAAAAATTCGCAACATCATTATATACTCGCCCCTATTAAAACTGTTAGGCATAGCGATTCTTTTATGGCTCATACCAACAGAAGTTTCCACGCTTGAATATATTTTTATTATTTGCTTAGCACTATTTTCTATTGGAATCAGTGCAGGCATAGCATGGCCACATTTGCTCACACGAATTTTACAATGTACAAATGATGAAGATGCTCTCCGTGCCAGTGAATCCCTTACCTCCGTACAACTATTTTCAGCTGCATTGAGTGCAACTCTAGCCGGAGTTATCACCAATCTTGCCGGACTCTTTAATCCTGGAGGAACAATAGGAATGATCTTAGCAGCAAAAACTCTTCTTGTAGTGCTCATTGGTTTTTTATTTTGTTTTGCTATTCCATTAGCGCTGCGCATTTCTTACTGCATGTTAAAAAATCCAACAGGACATTCCAATAATTAAATAAACATAAAAATACCTTCTTCATTTTAAAAATGAAAAACATTAAGCATGCTTCTCCATATACCATGAGACGCAAAAAACCATTAATCCACACAAAGTTAGAACACTTCCTAAAACAGCTGTATATTCATAACTATAACCCAATTTTAAAACTAATGCTCCAGATTCTGCACCAAGAGCGTTGGCAATATTAAAAGCAGACTGCATTAATGCTCCTGCCAAAATCTGTCCCTGTAGTGCAACATCCATAATTTTTGTTTGTATAGAAGGCATAGCAGCAAAAGAAGTTCCAACAAAAAAGCATCCTATTGCCGCTGTTAACGGAGCATAGGATAAAAATAAAAAAATAAAAAAAACAAATACGCTCCAAAGCATAGAAAAAAATATCATCGGCGAAATACCAATTTTAACGGCTAATTTAGGCCCCAAGAGATTTCCTACCACCATTCCCAATCCAACTAACGGCATAATAAATGGTACCAACTCAAGTGAAACACCAGAAATATGCATTAATGTTGGCTTGATATAAGTGAAAACAGAAAATAATCCTGACGCTCCCACCGACACCATCAACAAAAGAAGCCACACCTGCTTTTGCTTTAATGCACCCATTTCTTGCAAAGGATTCGTTTTTGGAAAACTTGAATCACAAGGAAAAAAATTCCAAATAAGCAAACAACATAATAAAGCGATCATCCCCACAAGGACAAAAGCAATCTGCCAACCAATAAGTTGACCAATCCAAGTAGCACTGGGTGCTCCCAAAACGGTTGCAATTGTTAAGCCAAGCATAACATATCCAACAGCTTTAGAACGTTCTTTCATTTCTACCATTGAAGAGGCAACCATAGCCGCAAGTCCAAAATAAATTCCATGGGGAAGTCCACTGAGAAAGCGTAATACTACTAATATGCTAAAATCAGAAACAAAGGCACTAGCAATATTTGCTAAGGCATAAAAAAGCATCAAGCCTATCAAAACAGTTTTGCGTGATACCTGAGCTGTTGCCACAGCTAAAAGAGGTGCTCCAATCACAACTCCTAATGCATAAGCAGAAATATATTGACCAGCGGTAGGAATATCAACATAGGAACTTCGTGCCATCTCTGGCAGTAGCCCCATTGCAACAAACTCTGCAGTACCAATAGCAAAACTGCCCACGGCAAGAGCTAAAATTATTAAACGTCGTATTCTCGAATCAATTCCCAATGCAAGAACCTTTTGTTGATAAGAATCCCTCATATCATCACTTCTGGATAGGAGTTTTAACTGTAAATATCTGTAATACACACAAACAAAAATTCAAAACATTGTTATACGCATGCCCAATAGTCCCCAATAAAGTTTTAGAAATATTTTTATATATAAAGCATTTTATGGAGTTTTAAGTAAGATTCTTTAATGGAAAATCTTTGAAAACCTCAAGATCATAGACGTATTCACCTATTTCTATCAGATCTACCAGATAATAAACTTTGTCTCCTCTTTTCAGCCGTTGAAATTTTACAGTGAAAACTTTTACAACGATATACTATACCCTATAAATAATTCTAAAATTTGCTGAATAATGCATTTCAAACAAGTGAACAATATCTCATCATTATCTTGATACAAAGATAAAACTTCTCCCCCAATTATTGTTGCTTTATTTTTGCTACCTAAATGCAGATCCCCCAAATCGATAAGCTATAATTTCAACTTTAGGCCATTCTTATAAATTATTATAGAGTCTTTTAAAAATTCTCATGATAATAGTGCTTGGTTTCTAGATTTATTAAATATCCTCTTTTAGGCATCTTTCCCCCTCCCTCACAGAGGAATCGCATCAGATATCTAACTCACTATCTGTAAATTAAAATATTCACGTAAATATATTATGATTATTTTCAGATAAATTCTATAAATAAAGTATAAAACAAATATAATAAGTTTTGTTTAAATACATCTATTGATATTTTATAATATATGATAATTATTGTGATTAATATGTAATTTTTATTACATTAAAAATATAAATTTTTAGTTTTACAATATTAATAATATTATATAAATCTATGTAAATAATATTTATATTAATATATAAAAATAATAACAATATAAAATTATAACATTTTAAATATGTAATCTTATTTTAGTTTTATTTTAATTTTCTAAAAATTTATCTGTTCGATTGTATATAATCCATTATTTACCTTTAATAATAAAAAACACAAAATATCTCATAAAAATACAATTTTCATACTTCTTTAAGAGTTCGCTAACGCCTCATTAACATTGTTGCTGTAAACAGTCATCAGAAACAGAAAAACTGTTTTTCTCCGGATCAGGTAGCGCGTACCGGAGTAACAGTTTCTGTTTTTATATAGTAATTAGAAACAGAATATGTGCCCTTATAAAACTGCACTGTTATATTTTAAGATAGTAAAATTTTATAATTTTGGAAGATGTTTCTGATTTCATATTTTTAACTAAATTTGTAAGTGCGAGAATAAATTCAATAAAAAAATGAGGCGCTATATTACGATTAATATTTTAGCGTCCTTGTGCCCATAGAGCACGCGTTTCAGCGCAAAAATCAGCATAACAGCCTTCCTCAATGGCATCACGAATTCCCTGCATAAGTTGTTGATAATAAAAAAGATTATTCCAAGTCAACAACATCCCCCCAAGAGATTCACCAGATTTGATCAAATGATGCAAATAAGCACAACTATAATCATGTGCTGCTGGACAAAGTGACTGTGGATCAAGAGGATGTGGATCTTCTGCATAACGCGCATTACGCAAATTAATTCTACCAAAGCGGGTAAAAGCTAAACCATGACGTCCTGCACGCGTTGGCATAACACAATCAAACATATCAACACCACGTGCAACACTTTGTAAAATATCATCAGGTGTCCCTACTCCCATAAGATAGCGTGGTTTATCCTCTGGTAAAATCGGACAAGTAGTATCCAATACTGCTATCATAACACTCTGCGGCTCACCAACAGCAAGCCCTCCAATAGCGTAACCTTTTAAATCCATTTCTTTTAATGCTTGAGCAGAACGTTCACGCAGTTTCATATTATCACCACCTTGAACAATCCCAAACAATGCTTTATCTGGCTGATCTCCAAAAGCTGTTTTACAACGCAGCGCCCACCGCAATGAAAGTTCCATAGCTTCTTCCATTTCTTTTTCAGTTGCTGGTAATGCAATACATTGATCCAACTGCATCTGGATATCCGCACCAAGAAGTCCTTGAATTTCGATAGAACGCTCTGGACTCATTTCATAGTAAGCTCCATTAATGTAAGAGCGAAAAATCACACCTTGTTCAGTAATTTTACGGATTCCCGCCAATGACATAACCTGAAAGCCACCAGAATCGGTTAAAATAGGTCCGCTCCAGCGTGAAAATTCATGTAATCCTCCCAAACGCGCAACACGTTCAGCTCCTGGACGTAACATTAAATGATAAGTATTCCCCAAAATGATATCTGCACCAAGATCACGAATTTGATCCATATACATAGCCTTAACAGTTCCTGCCGTCCCAACAGGCATAAATGCGGGTGTACGAACACATCCTCGCCCCGTTATAATTTCTCCTCGACGTGCATACCCATCTTGAGCAATTTTTCTATAATGAAATGTCTTTATCATAACTCTCGTCTTTTTGATTCCATCAATGCATATCTCTATAGAAAGAAAAAAGATATCCCCTTACGCGCATTGTCATAAGCTTTATGAATTAATTTTTGATTCGCTCAATATTGTAACCAGCATCAAAAATTAAACGAGATAAAAGAACATTTCTTGTTAAGAAATCACCATAATAAAAGTGATAATCTAACTCTAGAAAAATAGTAAAATCCTTATAATATCATACATCAAAATACCTACGCTTATCCTTAACAGAACTGCAAAATTATTATCACAATAATTTCATCTTCACATACTTCCATAAGCAGTAACTTTGTACCCATAAAAGAAAATTTTGAACGCATTGTACAGCTCACAATATTCTTTAACTTTTACAGATAAAAATTTTTCATCTACTGGGCACAGCGATCCTCACGCTTAATAAAAGTGCAAATGAACATAATCATTTATCCACTCACAATATTGAGATAGCTCTTGGCATTGGAGATAATTCACAAAAGAAATTAACGTGTAAATAAAAATACTTTAAAAAACTAAAAATGCTTTTTGTAAAGATACTCAAATACCAAAGCTCTATCGTAACATTGGAGGCTGAAAAAGCGTATGATGGTACCCGTTTGCTCCTTCACAAGCTTTAAAGATGGTGGTGCATAATATTTTATACTATTTATAGCTTTAAAACTATACATGCCATGAATGTCATCGTGGAAGTGAATGTTGATATGTACTGAGAAATGCTTCTTAAAAAAACACGTAAATATGCAACACAAGTGTATTCTGTTTGGAGCGTTCCTCTATAAAAAAACGAGAAAAATAAAAGCGTAAGTCCATGCATAATCTTCATTATTTAAAAGATATTGCGTTAGATACTTAAAAAAGTAAAGTTGAATTAAAAAGGAGATGGCAAGACTAGCCATTTATTTCACTTCTGCGCCTTTATTATATTCTTCTAAGATTAAACTGTCTTCTTATTTTAAAGATTACGCCAATATATATATATAAATGCTGGTTTTCCACCTTGCTAAGAAAACTGGATGAGCGAGTAAAGCTCTTATCCGTCTTAATATGTGTTTCAAACATGCTTCTGCATTAGGATTGGATGTTGATTTACAAGCAGAAACAAAAGCACACGCTCTCTCAGGAAAGTAACATCATAAAACTATTAAGACCGACAATGGATGGAAGAGAACTGCCAAATTTTTTATAAAACACTTTGCCAAACAACAACCATAATACAACAGACTTTGCGTTTTCTTATTCTGACAAGTGTTTGTACAAATCCTTTGCGTTATATTCTTAAGGAAGATCCGATTGAAGGAAATATATGGACAATGCTTAGCTCGAAATTATAAAAGGTAAGCGTGATACTACAAAAGAGTTTTGTGTGCCTTTATTGATCAGAAAAGAGTATTTTTTTCTTAGAAACTTACAATTAAAATCAGTATAGTTTATACTATTTTGCATCCGCAGCAATAATGGCTTTGGTAATTGAATCTGGATCTGAAACAGGTTCACCACGTTTAATTTTATCAACATTTTCCATACCTTCAACAACCTGCCCCCATATGGAATATTGACGATCAAGCCACGGAGCATCTGCAAAACAAATAAAAAACTGAGAGTTAGCAGAATTTGGATTCTGACTCCGTGCCATAGAAACTGTACCACGCTTATGAGAAAGATTTGAAAACTCTGCTGTTAAATTTGGTTTTTCTGCCCCCCCCATACCCGCACGTGATAAATTGAATTTTTCACTATCCTTCTTTCCAAATTGCACATCCCCTGTTTGCGCCATAAAACCATCAATAACGCGATGGAAAATAACATTATCATAAGCACCTTCACGTACCAATTCTTTAATACGTGCAACATGACAAGGTGCTAAATCAGCAAAAAGCTCAATAACAACTCTGCCCTTTGTTGTTTCAAGAATTAAAGTATTTTCTGGATTTTTATTCTCTGCCATATGGAAAGCTCCCTTGATTCATTTCTCAACTTGTAAAGTAGCAGCATTAATAACATCAGGATTTTTTACAGATCCATTATTACTTGTCGTACCTTTTTTTATTTTATCAACAACATCCATCCCCTTTATAACCTCTCCAACAACCGTATACTGACCGTTTAAAAAAGCAGCATCATCAAAACAAATGAAGAATTGAGAATTCGCGGAATCCGGATCTTGTGACCGTGCCATCCCAACTGTACCACGCTTAAACGGCTGCTTTGAAAACTCTGCCGGTATATTGGGATAATTTGAGCCACCCATACCAACGCGTTTCAAATCAAAATCTCTACTGCCTTTTTTTCCAAATTCTACATCACCAGTTTGTGCCATGAAATTAGGAATAACGCGATGAAACACAACATTATTATAGGCCCCCTCCTCTGTTAATCTTTTGATTTGCGCAACATGTTTTGGCGCCAAATCAGGACGCAGACGAATAATGACATCACCATCTTTGAGAGATAAAACAAGAAGGCTTGCATCGCTTGCTGGTCTAGGATTACCAGCGACAGCGGACAATGAAAAAAAACAAAACACACATATCAAAACAGCAAAAGTTCTACGAGACACAATTATTCTCCCCTAAAAGATTGGAATTTCGAGCTCAAAGCTTGTGCAACATTGGGCGGTACAAATGGTGTCACATCACCTCCCATAGAGGCAATTTGGCGTACCAATGTAGAAGTTATCGCACGCCCAGAAACACTTGCCGGCAAAAAAACAGTTTGCAATTCAGGAGCCATAACGCCATTCATCCCGGCCATTTGCATTTCATAATCAAGATCAGTACCATCACGCAATCCACGAATGAGAAATGAAGCACCAACTTCACGCGCCTTCTCAATGAGAAGGTTGCTAAATGAAAGAACCTGCAATCGATTAGAATCTGCACCAAACAAGTCTTTCCCGACCTGCGTAATGAAATCAACACGCTCTTCGAAGCTAAAGAGTGTTTTTTTGTCAGCCTGTATCCCTATAGCGACGACCACCTTATCAGCTAACACAAAACACCCTTTCAAAACATCAAGATGACCATTTGTAAGAGGATCAAAAGAACCCGCGTAAAGAGCAATTTTCATGACTTTACTCCTTCCTCTTAAAAATTATTTTTCTTCGCTCATATCAACTGTATCAGAATGCTTCTCACCTTCATCATCTAATGAACTCGTATCATCTTCAGGTTCAGAAATACGTTCAACCGATACGACTCTTTCACCTTTGGCTGTATTAAAAATTGTGACTCCCTTAGTTGAGCGCCCAGCAGTACGAATTCCCTCAACAGGGACACGAATAAGCTGCCCCCCATCTGATACCAACATAATTTGATCTTGCGCCTTCACCGGAAAAGCCGCTACTAATTTACCAATTTCAGCTGTTTTAGATGGATCTGTTGCGCGAATCCCCTTTCCGCCACGTCCCGAAATCCGGAACTCATAGGAAGAAGAACGTTTACCATAACCAAATTCACTCACTGTCAAAAGCATTTGTTCACGTGCATGAAGTTCTGCATAACGTTCATCTGTTAACTCTGTTTCAGCACCCCCATCTTCTTCATCAAGAGTTATAACATCTTCAACATCAGCATCTGCACCAGAAGCACGCCGTTCATTCATTACACGTTTAATATAAGCAGAACGCTCAATGGACGTCGCCTCGACATGCTCTAAAATTGTCATCGAAATGACTTTATCGCCTTTAGCTAAATTGATACCACGAACTCCCACAGAATTACGCCCAGCAAAGACCCGAACATCAACAACTGGAAAACGGATACATTGTCCATTGGCTGTTGTTAGAACAACATCATCATGTTCTGTACAGGTTTCAACAGAAAGAATTTCATCTTCTTCATCAAGTTTCATCGCAATTTTACCATTACGATTAACCTGAACGAAATCTGATAATTTATTACGACGCACAGTTCCACGTGTTGTCGCAAACATAATATCTAATGCACTCCAGCTCGCTTCATCTTCAGGCAAAGGCATAATCGTTGTAATACGCTCACCTTGTTGTAAGGGAAGCATATTGATCAAAGCCCGCCCACGCGATTGGGGTGTCCCCAGCGGCAGTCGCCAAACTTTTTCCTTATAAACAATCCCACGTGATGAAAAGAAAAGAACCGGAGTATGCGTATTGGCAACAAACAACCGCGTTACAAAATCCTCATCCTTCGTGGACATACCAGAACGCCCCTTACCACCACGTCGCTGTGCACGATAGGTATTAAGAGGCACACGCTTAATATAACCACTATGGCTTACCGTTACCACCATATCCTCTGGCGCGATCAGA
This sequence comes from Bartonella sp. CL266QHHD, assembly GCF_042195355.1. Taxonomy (NCBI): domain Bacteria; kingdom Pseudomonadati; phylum Pseudomonadota; class Alphaproteobacteria; order Hyphomicrobiales; family Bartonellaceae; genus Bartonella; species Bartonella sp. CL266QHHD. The sequence goes on along the minus strand of NZ_JBHIOD010000062.1, from coordinate 72,695 downwards.
TCTTCACTCTCCATCTCAGCGCTACCAAAACCAAATACGGTACGTCGCGGCGTTGCAAACTCCTCACGAAGAGCACTCAACTCATCCTTAACAATACACATAATCCGCACGCGTGATGCCAAGATCTCAAGATAGTCAGCGATATCCACGCCAATTTTATTCAATTCATCAGCAATTTCATCACGCCCAAGGGCTGTCAATCGTTGCAAACGCAATTCTAAAATAGCACGCGCCTGTTCTTCAGAGAGATTATAAGTACCATCCTCATGAATAATATGACGAGGATCATCAATAAGTTTAATCAAAGGCGCAACATCCATCGCTGGCCAGCGTCGCTCCATTAACTGTGCACGTGCTGTCTGCGGATCAGGAGCTTTGCGAATAAGCGCTATAATTTCATCAATATTGGCAACAGCAAGGGCAAGACCAACCAAAACATGTGCTCGCTCACGCGCTTTACGCAAAAGATATTTTGTTCGCCGACTGACAACTTCTTCCCGAAAAGAAACAAATGCACGAAGCATATCAAGCAACGTCATCTGTTCGGGTTTTCCCCCATTCAAAGCAACCATATTACAACCAAAGGAAGTTTGCAGCGGCGTATACCGATATAATTGGTTTAAAACAACTTCCGCAACAACATCTTTCTTCAGCTCAATAACGACCCGATATCCATCACGATCAGATTCATCACGCAAATCAGAGATTCCTTCAATGCGTTTATCGCGCACCAATTCGGCCATTTTCTCAATCATCGTTGCCTTATTAACTTGATAAGGGATCTCACTCACAATAATTGCTTGTCGACCACTGCGAATCTCTTCGATCTCAACTTTAGCACGCATAATGATTGAGCCACGCCCTGTTTCATAAGCTGCACGAACACCAGAATGTCCGAGGATAATGCCCCCTGTAGGAAAATCCGGACCAGGAATAATTTCAATTATTTTATCGAGTGTGATATCGGGATTATCAATCAAAGCGATACAACCATCAACGACTTCACCAAGATTATGGGGAGGAATATTGGTTGCCATTCCCACAGCAATCCCCCCTGACCCATTAACCAAAAGATTGGGAAAACGCGCTGGCAAGACAACCGGTTCACGCTCACGCCCATCGTAATTATCCTGAAAATCAACAGTATCTTTATCAATATCAGCTAAAAGTTCTTCTGAAACTTTTTCTAAACGACACTCAGTATAGCGCATGGCCGCAGGTGGATCACCATCAACGGAACCAAAATTTCCCTGACCATCAATTAATGGATTTCTTAAAGAAAAGTCCTGCGCCATACGCACTAATGCATCGTAAATTGAAGCATCACCATGGGGATGAAATTTCCCCATAACCTCACCAACAACACCAGCAGATTTACGATACGACTTATTAAAAGAAAGCCCCATCTCATTCATAGCATGAAGGATACGTCGATGAACAGGCTTAAGACCATCACGGACATCAGGGAGTGCACGTGAAACAATCACGCTCATCGCATAATCGAGATAGGAGCGTTGCATTTCATCAATAATACTGATTGGTTCAATACCGGTTAGCACATCACGTTCTGGGTGTGGAGTAAGATCGGTCACAATTTCAAAACTTTCAAAAAAGAATCATTTCACTTTATTTATAGCGAAAAATACACCAAAATGCTAATTTCTCTCCCATGACAAAAAAGAAATTTAACAATATTTTTCAAGATGTTATTAATTTATATTTTAAATTACCAATAATAATTAACAATTTTCACTTCGCTAAACTTCAAAAATCTGAAACAAGCAAACCATAAAATGATCATAATACTGCAATTTAAAGACTCTTAAAAAGGGACATCATCATCTAATTTGTGTGAAAAACTTTCTCCCAATTGATTATTATTTTGACCAAAAGTATTTCTCTGATTTGAGTGACTATCGGCAAAGCCACCACTATAACTCCCCCCTTGACTTGCTCCTTGCTCCCCGCTCGCAGCTCCCCGCCCATCAAGCATTTGTAATTCGCCACGGTACTTTTGCAAAACAATCTCTGTTGTATAACGGTCATTTCCATTTTGATCTTGCCATTTTCGTGTCTGTAACTGCCCCTCAATATAAATTTTGCTGCCTTTTTTTAAATATTGCTCTGCAACTTTGACAAGGTTTTCATTAAAAATAACAATACTATGCCACTCAGTGCGTTCTTTTCGCTCATTTGTATTCCGATCGCGCCAACTTTCTGAAGTAGCAATACGCAGATTTGCCACTTGATCACCAGAATTCAAACGGCGGATTTCAGGATCGGCACCAAGATTACCAATCAAAATAACTTTATTAAGGCTACCAGCCATCGTATAAACTCCAAAATTTTAATTCGTAAAGTACTCTGTTCTATAACAGTTATAACCATCTTGACCTTCAATTTACATGTCGCAATTGACCATCAATATGGGTATGCTATCCTTTCTCAATACTGTATTCAGTGTAATTATAACAAAAGATGATAAAAACGCATAGTTTATTCCACCACGAGAGAATAAAAAGCTGCTCATTTGTATTTTTTTCACAAAACTTATACCTTCCTTTTGCATTAAAGCAGTTAAACACATTGTAATTCTAAAAAAACAGTTTTATTCCATTTTAGGTGCTCAATTTTTGCCACATATGCCAAGGATAAAGTATGACTCATCAAAAATATATCTCCATTCGCGGTGCACGTGAGCATAACCTTAAAAATATTGATCTTGATCTGCCTCGTGACAAACTCATTGTTATAACAGGACTTTCTGGATCAGGGAAATCATCTTTAGCGTTTGATACAATTTACGCTGAAGGACAACGTCGCTATGTCGAAAGCCTTTCAGCCTATGCACGCCAATTTTTAGAAGTCATGCAAAAACCCGATGTCGACCGCATAGACGGTCTCTCTCCAGCTATCTCCATTGAACAAAAAACAACCAGTCGCAACCCTCGTTCAACGGTAGGTACCGTTACTGAAATCCACGATTACATGCGTCTTCTCTTTGCACGTATTGGTATTCCTCATTCTCCTGCAACAGGACTTCCTATTGAAAGCCAGACAGTAAGTCAAATGGTGGATCAAATTATGTCCTTACCAGAAGGAACACGAATTTTTATTATGGCACCCTTAGTGCGAGGACGAAAGGGAGAATATAAAAAAGAGCTAACAGAACTTTTAAAAAGAGGATTTCAACGCGCTAAAGTTGATGGAAAATTCTATGAAATCGCTGATATTCCACCTCTTGATAAAAAATATAAACACGACATCGATGTCGTGGTAGACCGCATTGTTGTACAGAAGGATATCACCTCTCGCTTGGCTGATAGTATAGAAACCTGTTTACAGCTAGCAAATGGGCTTGCCATAGCTGAAATGGCAGACCAACCCTTAGCACAAAAAGAAACGACAAAGGAATCTGCTCATAAATCAAAAAATGATACACACAAACGGCTCATTTTTTCAGAAAAGTTTTCCTGCCCAGTATCGGGTTTCTCTATTCCTGAAATTGAACCACGCCTTTTTTCGTTCAATAATCCTTTTGGGGCCTGTCCTCTCTGCGATGGATTGGGTATCAAAAAGGCAATGGATCCACTAAAAATTGTGCCAAATAAAAACCTTACCCTAAAGAATGGAGCCATTGCTCCTTGGGCTAAATCAGATTCACTTTATTATAGTCAAACCTTAGAAGCATTAGGAAAAGCTTACGGTTTCAAACTCACAGATCAATGGTGTGAACTCTCTAGTGAAGCACAACAGGCTATTCTCTACGGTACAAAAAGAGATGAAATTTCTTTTATCTATAAAAATAATTCTGGTTCGCATAAAATGACCCAACCCTTTGAAGGAATCATCCCTAATATGGAGAGACGCTGGAAAGAAACCGATTCTGCTTGGTCTCGAGAAGAAATCGAACGTTATATGTCTTCTTCGCCCTGCCCAGCTTGTCACGGTTATCGTTTAAAACCAGAGGCACTTGCTGTAAAAATAAACGGAATGCATATTGGGCAAATATCAGATCTTTCTATTCTAAAGGCAGATGATTGGTTTGCCAATGTTCATCAATATCTCACAGAAAAACAACGTAATATCTCCGTACGTATTTTAAAAGAAATTCGTGAACGCTTGGCTTTTTTAAATCATGTAGGATTGGAATATCTTACCTTGTCTCGAAATTCAGGAACGCTTTCAGGGGGAGAAAGCCAACGCATTCGGTTGGCATCCCAAATTGGTTCTGGTCTTACAGGCGTTCTTTATATTTTAGATGAACCATCTATCGGTTTACACCAACGCGATAATGAACGCCTTTTGGAAATGCTGCGTCATTTGCGCAATCTTGGCAATACAGTTATTGTTGTTGAACATGATGAAGATGCTATTCTCACAGCAGACTATGTTGTCGATATGGGGCCTGCCGCGGGCGTTCATGGTGGAGAAATCATAGCGCAAGGGACACCGCAGGAAATTATAGAAAATTCAGCCTCTCTCACAGGCCAATACCTTTCAGGAAAAATGGCTGTTAAAATGCCGACAAAGCGACGCAAAATATCAAAAACGAAAACACTTAAAGTCATTGGCGCCAAAGGCAATAACCTCAAAAATATCAATGCGAATATTCCTCTTGGAACCTTCACATGCATAACTGGTGTTTCTGGAGGAGGAAAATCAACATTTCTTATTGAAACGCTTTTCAAAGCAGCATCACATCATATCATGGGCTCTCATCACAGCCCTGCCAGCTATGACAAAATTGATGGATTAGAATTTCTTGATAAAGTCATTGATATCAACCAGTCCCCTATTGGACGCACCCCACGCTCTAATCCCGCAACCTATACAGGTGCTTTTACACCGATTCGTGAGTGGTTTGCTGATCTTCCAGAATCAAAAGCCCGCGGTTACAAAGCTGGGCGTTTTTCATTTAATGTTAAAGGAGGACGGTGCGAAGCATGCCAAGGCGACGGAGTCATCAAAATTGAAATGCACTTTTTACCTGATGTCTATGTTACTTGCGATGTCTGTAAAGGAAAACGTTATAACCGAGAAACACTAGAAATAAAATTCAAAGGACAGTCTATAGCCGATATTTTGGATATGACAATTGAAAAGGCAGAAGAATTTTTCCAAGCTATTCCCGCTATTCATAATAAAATGGAAACTCTCATTAAAGTAGGATTGGGTTACATAAAAGTAGGACAGCAAGCAACCACACTTTCTGGTGGGGAAGCACAACGTGTAAAACTTGCGAAAGAACTTTCTCGTAAAACAACGGGACGTACACTCTATATTTTGGATGAACCGACAACAGGTTTACATTTTCATGATATTTCCAAACTTCTTGAAGTGCTTCACGAACTAGTCGAGCAAGGCAACACAGTTATAGTCATTGAACATAACCTTGATGTTATAAAGACAGCCGACTGGATTATTGATTTAGGACCAGAAGGTGGAGATCGCGGTGGTGAAATTGTTGCAATTGGACGCCCTGAAGACATCATTAAGGTTCCCGCTTCCTATACGGGAAAATTTCTAAAAGATGTTTTACTACGCCCATCTCTCTATAATTCCAATTCTTAGAAACGCTTTTTATTGTAAAATACAGCATACTAACAAAGCCTGTACTTTTATTATTACCTGTAAACCAACACCTAATTCCAGTAGTGCAACACGTTTGAAGCAAAGACTAAAAACAATTTAGCGCTTTATAAGCTGTTTCAGTTGTCGTATTGCCAAATAAGAATGCGCGCATAATTGCATATTTATTCTCTGTTTTGTTTATACCTGAAACGACCAGACAGCCTAAACTGGAAAAAATACGAAGTTTTAAAGGTATAAATAAGTTCCTATCTTTACATCACTTCTTAATTTATCTTTATGATTTCAAAGGAATCCGCGGCAATATCTTATAATGAAGATTGCCATTGCTTCACGCTTTTATTCATCGCGTTCCTTAATGGGATCATATTCCTCACGAAGGGACAAAACGCCCCAAACGGAATATATTTGCATTGCCAATTCACACATCTGTTTTAAAGAAACATTTCTCAATGCTCCCAAGCCCATTTCACAACAGCAGCTATGAATGCTATAATGATAAACTCATTTATTGTACACCACCATTTTTACGTTTATGAAGAAGCATAATCAGCAACATCACACTCTTTTCCAATATTTATCTCCCCTACTCCCTAATATTGTAAAGCCTTTAGTGATAGAAAGCTTTCATAAAAAGCATTTTATTTTTTTTCAAATGTTGTTACCCACACACTCGTACTATTTATGATATATAAAGGTATTGTTTTGATTGATTGACGACAAAAAGATCTAAAATGAGAAAATCCTACGCTATTAGAGTTTCTCATTTAATGTGGAAAATGTCTAATTATCCTTATAAGTAAATGTGTTATCTAAAAAAAAGAAACAAAACTCTTTTATTGTATAATTTGAATTCTTGTAAAAGAATTGTAAGGTTTTTTCCCAAAAAACAGTGTTTGACTGTATTCTACAAAAGAAACTCTCCTAAAAGAGCTTAGAGTGTCATTATTTGCGACTTTTTGTGCACAAAGTATCTGTTGGACATCTTACAGTTGTCAATATAATGTGATGCAGTCTAAAAAGACAAAATAACGTTGGAGATAATTTCAGCATGAAAAAAATTGAAGCCATTATAAAACCTTTCAAACTTGATGAAGTGAAAGAAGCGCTTCAAAAAATTGGGTTACATGGTATTACAGTAACAGAAGCGAAAGGTTTTGGTCGTCAAAGGGAACATACAGAACTTTATCGTGGTACGAAATATGTTGTTGACTTTCTACCTAAAGTAAAGATTGAAATTGTTGTGTCCGATGAAAAACTGGAACAAACTGTTGATGCAATACGTAAAGCAGCTCAAACCAAACATATAGGAGATGGAAAAATATTTGTCTTTTCCATTGATGATGCAATTCGTATAGGCACGGACGAAACCGGTATCGATGCCCTTTAATAAATAACGAGAAAATTCACTTTTTTATCCACCTCAACGCCACATTAAGGAAATTGAATATGACAACCGCATCAGATATTATCAAACAGATTACAGACAACGAAATCCGTTTTGTTGATTTACGTTTTACTGATCCACGAGGAAAATTGCATCACATTACAATGGATATCGCAGAGATCAGCGAAGATACTTTTAGTGATGGTGTCATGTTTGATGGTTCTTCAATTGCTGGTTGGAAAACAATTAATGAATCTGACATGGTTTTAATGCCAGATCCAGAAACAGCACACATTGATCCTTTTTTTGCTCAATCTACTTTGGTCATATTTTGTGATGTACTTGATCCTGTTTCTGGTGAATTTTATCGTAGAGATCCTCGTTCTATCGCCAAAAGGGCTGAGGTTTATATGAAATCTTTAGGCATTGGAGATACAATCAATGTAGGTCCAGAAGCAGAGTTTTTTATCTTTGATGATGTGCGCTATAAAACGGACCCTTACAACACAGGGTTTAAACTCGATTCAAGTGAACTTCCCTCCAATGATGATACGGAATATGAAACAGGAAATCTAGGGCATCGCCCACGAATAAAGGGAGGCTACCTTCCTGTTCCGCCAATTGATTCCTGCCAAGATATGCGTTCTGAAATGCTCACAGCACTCAAGGATATGGGCGTACAGGTCGAAAAACACCATCACGAAGTAGCAGCAGGCCAACATGAATTGGGTATTCGTTTTGATACACTTGTTCGCGAGGCTGACAAGATGCAAATTTTTAAATATGTTGTACATCAAATAGCAAATAGTTATGGGAAAACAGCAACCTTCATGCCAAAACCAGTTTTTGGTGATAACGGCTCTGGAATGCATGTCCACATTTCCATTTGGAAAGATGGCAAACCCATTTTTGCAGGAAATGAATATGCCGGACTATCAGAAACCTGTCTGTTTTTTATCGGTGGTGTTATTAAGCACGCAAAAGCAATCAATGCTTTTACAAACCCATCCACAAACTCCTATAAACGTTTGGTTCCTGGTTATGAAGCTCCTGTTCTTCTTGCCTATTCAGCACGTAATCGTTCTGCATCTTGCCGTATTCCTATGAGCTCCTCACCAAATTCAAAACGCGTAGAAGTGCGTTTTCCAGACCCAACAGCAAATCCCTATTTGGCATTTGCAGCCCTTTTAATGGCTGGTCTTGATGGCATCAAAAACAAAATTCATCCCGGACATGCTATGGATAAAGATCTTTATGATCTTCCCTTAAAGGAACTTAAAGAAATCCCTACTGTTTCAGGAAGCCTGCGTGAAGCGCTTGAAGCACTTGACAAAGATCGTGGCTTTCTTAAAGCTGGCGACGTTTTTGATGATGATCAGATTAATTCCTTCATTCAAGTAAAGATGCAAGAAGTCTTGCGTTACGAAACAACACCCCATCCTGTTGAATTTGATATGTACTATTCTGTTTAAACAATCAATACGCATTCTTTTGATTTTTAAAATGGAGGCAAAAGCCTCCATTTTTGTGGATATTCTTCTCATGCAAAAGCGCAAGAGGCTTTTTGCTCGTCCGCTTTTCCTTTATAATGTGTTGAATCTCTTCAAATGAATTAACAAAGGTTTCTAATGCCGCGAATTTGTTTTCTCGTTCCCGTTCTTTTATGCATTGTCTTTATCACATCAACAACTAAAGCACATACAATAACCAACCAAAAACTTACAACTCTTGAGAAAGCAACATCTGCTTATAGTAAAGCACTTAAAAATGCCGATGCAAATGCCATCTTAAATGCTATTCCTCCCCAAGTCATCAACCGCTTAACCGCCAAAAAAAATCTTAATCAATCACAATTTCTACAAATCATGAAAAGCCAAATAGAACGGTTGGCAGAAAGTTACAAGATTGAAACGATCAACATTGATCAAAAACAAAAACGTGAAGGTACCCTTGATAATGGTACCCCTTATTTTGTTATACCCGTGGAGCTTGTAACCACAACAAATGCTGGAAAAAAATGCTCTATTCAAACTGAAATTATTGCCCTACTTCACGATAACCAATGGTATTTTATCCGTGGCAATGACGAAGCGCTCTTAACCATAACCAATGAACTATTTCCTGGACTTGATAAAGTAAAAACCAATCCTCAAAAAGTCACAAAAATACTCTGAGCCAAAAGAATGCACGTAAATAAAAGATTTACCCCTATAAACAAGTTGTAACAATTGTAGCAGCAGCCTTAAATTCAACTTTTTTATGAGCACGACGTACCATTGTTTCTTTATCTATTCCCCATTGTTCCATCATCCAATCTTCATCTAAATGGGCAATAGACCAAGCATGATCAGCATCAATGTTTCCCGCAGCAACAGCAAGAGCAATGAGAGCAGATCCCGTTAAGGTTGTCATCATATGAAGTGCAGCAAGCATATAAGGAGACTCAACGCTACGTAAATAATGACTCACAGCTTGAAGTGCTTCTGGTGATTGTTCCACATGCATCAGCCCTTCTGTCAAATAAAACCTTGCACCCAGTTTTTTTTCTGCCCAATCTAATAAAGGATCCCATTGCTCAGATTGTTTTTGCACCAACTCTTTAGGTGTCTGTGCACGATAAAAGATCATATCACATGCAACGAAACGCAATAAATCTTCAAAAACCACCTGCATATCATCAGCGATACCATCAATAACAGTATTAACCAAACGCGTCATCGGCATTTTTGCAGGATCAACAACGTGCTTTTGGTTCTCAAATTCCTGAGCAACATATTCAGCAAACACTTCTGTTGGCACATGAAAATGACGCCTTGCGGGCGTTTTTACGGGACGTTCATCCAACAAAATCGTAAAGCCGACCTCCTCACAAGCGATCTTCACTTGCTTATAAAACCGTTTTGGGTGTGATTGGCATGAAAGATTTTGAATCTTTTGAACAGAACTCTTCTTATTCAATGGTATATCAAAACGATCCAAAATCTCACGCATATTGTTTACCTCTGATCTTTTCACAAAAAAAACGACTGTTTTTTTAGGTTCTGTAGCTTCAATAAGGTTTAATCTGACCTTCTTAACGATTCCAAAGAAGAAAAAATCTAGCCAATCCCACTCTAATTTAAGAGTTATATTTCATGTTTCTTTTACAAACAAGACAATGATGATTGCCTTTTATATATTCAATACAATCATAATAGTAAAACAATTTTTAAAAGTATGATCTTAATTAAGAAATTAAATATATTGAGTTTTATGGCAAAGATGTTCACGCCTTACCAATTTGCTTATTATTCATCTACAATAGTATTATCAATATGAATAGATTCAAAAACGCTGCTCATCCAAAAAATGATAGAGCAGTACGGTTTACGTGTCATTCACCTTCGCTTAACCATTCCAATAATTCTCTAACATATCCAATAAATACCCTGCATAGAATTTTTTCTGCTCAATCACTCCCCTAAACGACGATGTTTTACGGCATGATAGAATAATGACAAGACAAAATTTATCGTAAATTTTCTTTCACATATACATGATTTTATAAAGCACTAAATTACTTAACGCATTGTTCTTTATATACTCTACATATTACACTAATTTAAATTTAGTCGCATAATTAAAAGAATAGAGATCATGTAATCTGAAAATTATGCTTTTACACTTATCCCTGCAGATACTAACTGTGCAACAGCAGCACAGTGGTGGCTTAACAATCACAATAAAAATATTTTGTCCACTGACTCGAGATCCCGTATTATCTTATACGCAACTCTTGAAGAAGCATTTAATGAACTTGCTCAAAAAAAAAAAGATAGGTATCTCCTAAGCCATGCTACTTACCCTGATTTGCATACACTCATATTTACCCGTTTAGATGATATGCAATTATTTGACAGCTTTATCATGCCTACTCACTCTATGGTTTTAGCTAAACGCAATAACGCTGATGAAATTAAAACCGTAGCGACTCATCCTGCCCCACAATCTCTAGTAGCTCATCAATATGACAAAGTATTTGCCAACAGCAATGCTGATGCAGCCGTTCTTTGTAAGGCTGAAAAAGCAAGATTCTTGTATCACAACATCGGTTGCGGCAAATCGCTATAGGCTGAATATTGTCGACAATTTTGGACAAGTGCCAATGGCCTTTTTGCCCCACTCACTAAAGTCAACTAATCATGAAAAAATCTGAAGCGCTTCTTTCCATTGTTAACTTGGTTGACAAATTCCGTATGCGCCAAGAACGAGATGGGAGCATTAAAGAACCAACTTCAGCAGATAATAATATGATCAATGAATTGATCACTCTGCTGAACCACCATGCCAATATTCTTGACGGATTATCTCCAAAACTTTTAGCGACCATTTCTGATGATCTTCATCAGTGGATAATCAGCGGTTTAACGACCCCTCCTAAATTTGATAACACTTTGGCTGCTTTCAAAGCCCCATTACCAGATGCTCCCTTGTTTTTCTTGGCTCCAATGCGTGCAACAAATAGACCTGATCCAGAAGGATTCCGGCTGGAATTAGTTACAGGATATCGTCATGAAACGGCCTATCTTGCTGACGCCTCAAAATATACAAATAATTATGTATCACCTTTTCAATGTATAAAAATGGGAATAGCATCAAGAGGTTTTTTAGAAGGCAATTGCATTGTTCTATTCCCAGAATCTGTAGCGGCTGCTTAAAAAAAAACAAAGCAAGCATTGGCTTTGTTTTTTTTTCAGTAAATTCTTTGATATTTACAACAAGCAGACAATTGTGGAAGCTGAACGTTTACTCGGTCGAGATAGTAAATTCCTGTTCGGTCAATTGCATAGTCGTAACTTATCTAAAGAAGACATTTACGATGCTCGCTGTTTGTGGGGCTATTATCATGACTATGCACATCATACCGGACCGCGGCCATTGGATAAAAATCTGTATATAAAATTAAATTGGTTTACAGGTCTTCTAGAAGAAACTAAAGTTGTTTTAATTACAGTGCGTATTATGCTACAAAATCATCCAAAATTTTGGAAAGAAATAACTGAATTTATCCTATTAGAACGCATATTTCGTTATCCAAAAGATTCTGATCAGCATATGAAATTCGATGCTGGTACAGGGATCTTGCTTTTTGAAATATTGATGCGGAACAAAGCATTGATTGAAACAAATCAAGGTTATCTTCAATTTGATTTGGAGCGTCTTGAAAAAGTAATAATATTGATGATAGCAGATATAGAAGCACTTGAAGCATTAGATGATGGCGCTTATTTGGCAGGAGCTAAAGATTATATCCAAAATAATCTTGGAAAACCACAGACCTCAAAGTCACGATTTAATTTTTCAACATCATCTTATGCACAGCGAGTGATTAGAGGATTAAATCATTGAGTTTTATAAAAGGACGATTATTATTATTTACTTTTGCCATTCTAGCATTGTTTTCCATAAGTTGGTTATTATCTAAGAATTTGGTTAGCAATATACCCGTCATGCATGCGGTTGGACTTAGGTTGTTTGCCACCGCTGCCACCTTATGGCTGATTGCAATATTTCGTGAGAAAGCTGTTTTCAGATCCCTACCATTGCTTTCCATGATACCTTCTTTTTTAATTCTCTCAGTGTTAGGATTTTCGCTGTATTTTGTATGCAGTTTTGGTGCATTAAAATCACTCAAAGCCAGTGATTTAACCATGGTGCTCGCTACTATTCCAGGAATTACTTATATATTAGGTGCATTGACAAATGTCCTTAAATTCTCATGGCTGAAGCTTAGTGGAGTGATAATTGTCAGTGTAGCAGCTGTAGTATTCAATATAAATAGTGGAGAAGGTGGATATTATAACCTGATAGGAGTAGTGCTTGCCTTAACAGCAGCACTTTCTTACTCTGCTTATGGCTTATTGTCTAAACGTTATCTTAAAAATCTACCTTTGCTCACCTCACTGGCTTGGATCACGACAATTTCTGCAGCATCATTTATGCCATTATTTATTTTTGATCCTGCCCCACTCTTCTATCTTAAGTTAGAAGATATATTTAAAATATTGATTTTAGGAACTGTTTGCTCGGCACCAGTTTACGTATTATATCAAAAAGTTTTAGCCGAAGGAGGCGTATAATACGCCAACACTATCGGCGTATTATCCCCTTTTGCAGTGATTGCATGTGAATGGATAATCGGCTCGAGCCCTTCTCTCAATATGATCAAAATAATTGCTATGATTGTAGTTGTTATAGGGATGACACTCTTATTTATAGATGCATCAAAGGTATCTACATGGCAACATAAACGCCATTCTCAAAACTCCAAATTTAATGAGGAAACAAAATGAAAAAACTCGCGTTAATTTGCCAGCGCAATGCAAAATTACCATTTATATTTGAAGCAGCACAAGCAGCTAATATCGAATTAGTAATGATCTATGATACCGCTGAAAGCGTTCCCTCTCAACACCCTGCAGCAGTAACTTCAACTTGGCAACTTCCTGTTTTTGATAACCCAGAGGCAGCTCTAGACACTTTTGCAACGGGAGCAAAAGAACGCAATATTTCTGGGGTTATGACCCTTCGCGAAGAAGCCATCCTATGGACAGCTTTGGCTGCAAAAAAAATCAATACTCCAAGTATTGAACCAGAAGTAGCAGCATTAACCAGAAATAAATATCTCATGCGTCAAGCTTTCGCTAAAGCAGGCTTAAGAACACCAGGATTCTTTTATATAGATCATCCAGAAGACCTATCACAAACACAAGCCTTGGATTATCCACTCGTTATTAAACCCGTCTCTGGATGGGCAAGTACAGGCGTAATGTTAGCTAAAAATTCCGCCGAACTTCCTGATCTCATTAAAGCCGTATGGAATGTTCAGCATAAAGACATGGCACGTTTTAATGATAAAAGTAAACCTGTAGGTTTAGTCGTAGAACAGTATTTGCCAGGAAAAGAGTTTGTCGTAGAATGCTTTGTTGATACAGCAGGTGTACACGTTCTGGCCGTTGGAGACAAGGGACAGCCTGAGGGACCATGGTTTGAAGAAACAATTTATCGTCAACGCTGTGATATAGATGATCCTTTAATTATTGCTTTATGTGAGGCTGCATGCTCTGGAGTTAAAGCTCTTGGTATAAATATAGGTGCTGCCCATGTAGAGCTACGCCTAGATGCTCATAATTTACCTTATATCATTGAGATTGGCGCTCGTATAGGTGGATCGGGTGTCTCCCATTTTATTGTTGAGCAAGGTACAGGGATTTCATTTGCAAAACTATGTATGAATGCCGCTTTAGCTGAACAAACCCCAGACCTTCCCGATATACTCCCAGCTGAAAAAGTGGCGGCAAATTATATTATTCCTCTTCGTGGTCATGGACGGTTTTCTGGATTTTTAGGTCTAGATAAGGTTGCACAGCATCCTCAAACCGCCAGAACTATCATTTTCTTTGAAACCAATCATCTTTCACCACCTCCACCAGCATTTGGTGGATATCCTGGTTTTATTTTCTCTGTTCATAACTCAAACGAAGAAGCACGCAATTACCATAAATGGCTCGATGACACCTTAAGCATCATATGGAAACACCATGTTTATCAATAGTCCGATAAAGATATTTTTACTGCCCCTGAACTTTAATATAAATCTTATCGATACAAACGAACTCACAATGCAAATGCGATTGCCTAAAACTTTGCCAACATCTTCCATTAAAGGTGCATATTTCAAAAAACAGGAATTGAGGAAGATATAATCTACTTTTACACCCCATTTTAATAAAAGCTCTTCAATGTTTCTATATTTGAAACAATAATAAAAACTTCTAAACGACTTTTTTGATACGATCAACCTCTTCTCCCCACATCTTAAAAGAAGAACAAAAGATCTTACCTCCCCCACTTTGATTTAAAACTTATATTTCATATCTATTTAACAAAGAAGACATGATCTTGTTCATATATTCAATACAGCCATTAGAACAATTTTTTTAAAGGATTTATCTTTATTAAGAACTGAAAATATTGAATTTGATGTTAAAAGTGTTCAAGCTTTACCACTTTTCTCATTATCCACCTACAATAATGCGATCGATACGAACAGCTTCAAAAACGCTTTTTGCAAAATTTTAAAGCATAAAAATACGCATCATCCACGAAACGATCGAGCTGTATATTGTACATATCTCCTCCTTTGCTTAACAGCAAAAGCTTTTAATCAACAGTCAATATCTCCCTGCCTTTCATGATTGATATCAGCGACCTCAAACGCCAGTCTTTACAGCATGATCGGATAATAAGGCTACTATTTTAAAAAGCTGATGACAAACACATCCCCAATATTTATAGTCAAAATAACACAAATAGATTCACAGTCTCATTATCATTTTTTTTGAAGCATTTAAGCTCCCCTATCAACCAGATAAAAAAATAAATCAACGTGATCCTTCCATACTTATTAAAACACATGATAGCATTATTAAAAGAAGCAATTAAAATTCTGCACCATCAATGGTTTAAATCCCGGCAATAAAATAAAACTTTAAAAATTACATTTATTATTTTTAAAAAGATTTATTAAAAATGATAGCGCAAACCACCAGAAAAATGAACTCCAGAAAAACCAGCCTTGGTTAACCTATGCTGATAGCTAAGATCACTGTGAAGTGTAACTTTAGAAGAAAACTGCGCATTGATACCCAAACCTGTTTCTAAAGAAGACCCGAAAGAACCCAACTGGAAAACATCTTTAAAATGAACAAATTGTTCTTTATCAAAACAATGAGCAAGATGAATAGTGCCATAAAAAGAAATGATACGATCCTTTTCGGAGGCTGTAAATGTTTTACTTAAACGCCCACCAACACGCATAAACCATTGATCTATTTTTTTCATCTCAACATCAAATCCGTCAATATCACGAAACTTATCAAATTGAAGATGTTGATAAATAAGCTGAAATTGCGGATCAAAAATAAGACCTTCACGTCCTATCATAGACACTTTACCAGCAGAAAAAGAAACGTTGAGAGGTTTTGCTTTTAATGTCGCCGTCTTACCCCAAACACGGCTATGCACATCCCCTTTAAACAAGCCATAAGATAAAAGACCGTCTACGTAAAAATCAGTGTAATGTTTCACACTAGCATATGCCGTAAATGACCATTTATTAAATGTACTCTTTTGACTTTGTTCCACATTATGAGGTTGTAAGGAAAGTTTTCCATAGGTTCCCATAATCCCAAAAGATGTCGTATTATGTGCACTCTCTACCGTTTTAAGCAAAAGATCTGTTTCTATAGCGTTATAATCAACATGTCCATCGTACCCATATTTAAGTGTAGAAAGATCTGAGACATAACGATAACGTCCACCATAACTCTGAACAGATAAAGCAAAATTCCCTTCAACTTTTAATAATTTACGAGGAATAGACCGCCTAACGTGCAACTGCTTTTGTTGATGACTAATATCCATGAGCCCAACATGAAACAAAGCATTTGGTACCAGAAGGTAAGTGGGAACCTGTGGAACAACCTCCCTGATCTTTAACTCAGAAGGGGGAATAGCAGACACCTCTAAAGCAGGCTGAATATATTTACTTTCAAGGCGGAAATCCCAAAAATCTCCATCTCCTTCAACCAATCTTTGAGAAGTTTGTGCATTTCCAAGAGCAGAAGCTGGACCATAAGCATGAAGATAATATTGGTAAGGCAAACCCTCTAATGCGATATAAGCACGATTTAACTGAAAAGAATCCTCTGCCGCTTTTCCAGAAACCTGAATAAGTGAAATACTATGAGCATTTTCACCGGTTGCTATCTCACCCTGATTTCCTGAAACAAATTGCACATAAACTGTCGTTTTTCCAGAAACATCACCATGTATCAAAAGCCGATCAGTTTTTTTATTATCGAGCAAACCATCACTACTGAGATGTGTATTGAGATAAATATCTGCCCTATCTTGCGCACTATAAACTTCTTTTTCTCCCTTCCCAATATAAAGTGTCTGATACTCCTGAAACATTGGAATCTCAAAAGCAATAAAACTATCAGAAACTTTCACAAATGAAATAGACGAACTTGTACGGTTTGCAACTTGCAAATCTATCCCTTTTCTTTTTGTCAAAAACCATTTTGATCCCCCTGTTAAATAAAGTTCAGCAATAGAATCATCGGCAACACGAGTCCCTCCTATCAATGAAGAGGAATCAGCCAAAATCGCTACAGTCCCCCCCTTTTCAGCTGTTAATAATAAATCACCAAAAATTTTTGTACCTTCTGTTACTCCAATATAACTACGACTTTTATTACTATGAATAGCTGTTCCGTCTGGAACCTCAAAAATTGTCCTTTTCAAAAAGACAAGTCCCTGTTCATACGCATCATTTTCCCCATCCCTCTCAAAATACATACCCTGTTTGTTACCGATTGCTTTAATTGTTGAATCTTCAATATTAACCCGTGAAATTAAAATATTTCCTTCCCTGCCATTATTGGATGGTGTGTTAGAATCTTGTCCAACTGTTAAAACATGAACATCCGTAGAAATAATATTCGTATTTTTTACATAAACAGAACCATGATGTTTTACATTGAAAACTGTATGTGTAATTTTTTCATTTGTATTTTCTTTGTCTTCTGTTTTTTGATATTTTGAAGCAATGGTAACACCATCTAAAGTCGCACTACCCCCTCTCCCCACATAAAGCGCAGCAGCATCATTCACATCAATAAATCCACTTTTCATCTGAATACTCGCATCAGCCCTAACGAAAAGAGCACTCTCTTGACCGATACCCAAACCTTCCACTTTAATTTCTGTATCCGTTAACGTAACAGATGCTCCTAGATTCTCTGCATAAGCAGCAATCTGAGAAGCCTCAATTGTTCCACGATTAACCTCAATCATTCCACTATCAGCTTTAAGACCTATTGATACATTTTTAAAAGCTGAATCGCTCAAAACAATTTTGCCCCCTTGTGATACCAAAACACCATAAATATCTTCTATACCTGCAGTAGCTTCAACCTCTACACGCATTGCCTGAATAACTGTATTTGGCTCCTGCACTACTATAGCAGCAGGTAACATGAGAGACCGCCCCTCCCCATTCTTTTCTTTAACAGGTGCCGTGAATTTATATACTTTATCACTAATTGTATGCTTTGAACCATCACTGCATTCATAAGGTAATTTGTTTTTGTCACATGACAGTGATGTATATGAATGAGAATGTGCCTCATTTATATTTAACAAAAAAGAAAAAATAGCTGCTGTAAAAACGCACGAATACAAGTGATTGTTAGATACCTTGACTATCATTGTTTTTCAAAACTTTCTTTTTTCAACAAAAACAAAAAATGCTGGCAAAAAAAATAAACCACAAATTAAACACAACAAGAATGAAACAAACAAAATTATTTTATTTTTTATGATAAATTACAGCATTAAATAATATGTTTTGTGTCTTATGTAAAGAAAGAACAAAAAATTTAAAAATACCATTTAGGATGACAATCCCTTTAAAGAAGGCATCTCAAAAACCGCTGAAAACTGCAATTACAAAGTGCCGAAACACCAATCTTTAAAAAAACGTGAAAAAATGCGAACTTTGAAGAGATACAATATTCAATTTATCTCACCACCGAAAAATTAAAATACAACAAAATGAGAATAACTTTTAAGATTAAACGATTAAAACGTTTTAATAAAACACAGCACAAATAAGATACAGTACACGCAATCTATAACCGCATTATTCCTTCAACCACAACAAAAAAACAAGAAATTGCACACTAATGTATAAGCTAATCTACATAATTTCTATATTAGAAATGCTAGACATCTAACAAAAAAATTTGAATTAATAAATGTAATATTTTAGATCTTTTGATAAAATCTAAAATACAGTAAAACACTCACCATTTTGAAATTTAAAAACACCAAAATGAAATTTCATCAAAATCAGCTCTATGAAAGCTATCTGTTTATTATCGTTAAAGCAAATATTTTAGCAAAGCTATTATTTTCCATTCTTTATATTGAATAAATTTCTCTAAACAACAACTCACTATCCCCCGCTAGCATCATCTGACAACAATACTATTGCCAATCTCGTAGCTGATGAATATAACTACATTGGAGACAAAAGACCGATATTTCTCTCTTCTCCCGTTTAATATTTTTATTCAATTATTGCTTTAAAAATCAACGTTCTACTGTTGGCGATCACTTGTGCAAAGCTTTTTTTATTTTCTGGCGCTTTTTATCATTTTCAAAACGTAACATCAAATCTCGCTCTTGTTTTGTCGAATTGGTTACACCAAAAGTATCATTGTCCATAACCTGCTGATACCCTGCTACCATTAAATTGACTAAAAATGAATCACTTCGCGGCGCTGATGAAAAATAGATTCCCTTTGAATCTTGTAATTTGTACCGATAACCTGCTTTAGTCATGCACTCATAAACTGCTGCAAAATCACTTGCACGCAAATCCATATTTTCAGAAGAAGCGTAGATTGGTTTCCAACCACATTTTGACAGTGCTTGTTGGACCATAGACTTATTGACACCGAGCTTTTCCCATAATTCTAATGTCGATGGGGGAGGTTTGCTAATACACCCAGCAGTGCTTAATAAAATTATAGCACTCAATAATTTCAATGTTTTTTTCATTCCCCCTCCTTCAATATTTACGATAGAAAGACTGATAAGTCTTCTAATATTTGCTCACACGCAAGATGACTCTTGTTAGCATATAGATATTGAAGAAACAATCCCACCCACCCCATGCAAAAACAAGAATGTAAGGATTTTTGATTACAGCAGCCTCAATACTTAAGGTTGACATTCAGGTTGTTCTTTATGCTCTTTACAATGAGGACTATTCAAACGCCTCTCTACACTTCGCTGAGGAATAACTGCATCAGGCTGACAAATTGGAAGATTTTCATATTTCTCACACCACTTCATTCTTCCCAATTTATCTTGAAAACCTGCTTGGATCATACATGCATTCACAGACTCCTCTGCATTGAATTTTTCATCCATACTTATTTCTGTATCAAGACGACCATCAAGATGCTGTATTCCACATTCTAACAGGGCTTTTTTTATCTCAAGCTGATCTGCACCGGATTTTTCCCATGCATCTACAGCTGTTCGAGAAGGCTGCTCTTCGTAACATCCTGCCATAACAAATAAGGTTATCCCGCTTAATAATTTTAAAATCTGCTTCATTTTCCTATCCTTGAGTAATTTTGATATTACGAAACAATCTATAAATTATTATACATGCTGTTTTTTATTTCCAAAACAATGATGAACATTATCAGCCTATATTATTTTTATCTTTCCGAAGATTATGCCATAATTATTATAGCAAAAATACGGTAAAATTATTACTAAAACCATATTCTATCAACGATATGCTTATAATTATTATCAATATTTTGATTACAACCAAAATAGATATTTTATATCATTGCGCCAACAGTTGTTGTCCTCATAAATAATTAGCATTGACATGCTGAATTAAGCCATCCCCGTACGGGCATGAGAAGCATGAAGGTAGGGATTGTTGATCATCACAAACAGCAAAACTTAAGGTTTGCATTCAGGTGCATTTTTATACTGTTTACAATAAGGGCTGTTCAAGCGCTTCTTGACACTGGGCCTAGGGATCACAGCGCCTGGACGACAAATGGGCAAGTTTTCGGCTCTAAAAGTATAACACCACCCTCCCGCTCTTGCTACTTCTTCATCTTTATAGCGGAATCCTGATTGAATCATGCAAGCATAAGTTGTTGCTTTTGCATTGATGCTCTGCTTTCTATTTTCTGGAAATACATCATAAGGCGTTGGCATACCACATTCTAATAATGCTTTTCCTATTTCAGTAAAATCTGCTCCTGGCTTCTCCCAAGCAGTCAAGTATCCTGAAGGAGGCTTATTAAACTGACATCCAGCGATACTGAATAGAGTTATCGCACTTAATAATTTTAGAGTTTGTTTCATTTTTTACTCCATGATTTAATTCAAGGCTTTTGTTCTAGATGAGATGTGCCATAAAAACTTTTGGCATTTATAACCCACATCTCCAAGACAGGTATGGGAGCTTATGGGATTTGTAGCCACTCTCAACCATTCTATCAAAACGTTACTACCAGCAGGGAGTGTCCCGTAGGTATAGCCATTACCGCCAATCCATCGGCTTACAAAGTCATATCTATGCCCATCAAAAAACCTGTTTCATGCGTCTGTGAATGGCTGCTATGATGGTCTGTCATGCCAACAATCGTCATACTTTCTCCCATTACATTGATATCTTGACCGGAAATCAGATGAGAAGCAGAAATCTTGGCTTCTCCTTGTGCGTCTAACACGATGTTGCCCCGTCGCCCCAAGAATAGAGGAGACCGTTGTGGTATGCGATTAAGAACTATCGGACGATTTCTCATGCAAAAAGCCACTTGATGACGATTGTTTTTGCTGATCGTAGTGTTCTTGAGCACCTTTTATGGTAGTATTGAATGATTTTGCACCGCAATACAGTTGCGGAGTGCATTTTGTCCGCCTCCACTTGTGATAAAAATTACTCTCGTATCAATATTATAAAAAATAAGTTTGATCCTTGCTATTGTGAGCGCAATAACAATAAGAGTCGTAACACTGTCACGCGTTCATTGTTCTCTTTAATTTACTCTTCTATGAGATTTTATTGTGATACCTTGCTGCTCTTTATTAAAGTTTTTGCAAATACAATCATACAATGCCTCTAATGACTTTGTTATCCACTATTTTCTACCAACGCCAATCCTCTTTGAGAAAAAATACATAAAGAACTTTATCTTCGATTCTAAAAGCAATAGTAGTTTTCTAAACAATAAAATTTAAACAACCAATTTTTTAAAGAGCTTAAAGAACAATTCTTACAATAACTTCTCTTGTGGAACAGAACTTCATTAATACGTTTAGAAAAAGATATCTGCCTATAATCTTGTATCTGGTAAAATCTATTTGCACTATTAGGCATTTTTACCTGAAAGACTTATATTGATTGCAGGACTCACCATCAAAAAATGCCTAATATTTATATGATTTGGTCGTTACCGTAAGCAATGGCTCACAAAACTTCCAAAGCAAAATAATAACGAGCAGATTTTTTCAATCTAGATTGTTCTAACCTTTAGAGAATAACAATCAAACACCTGTTTTCCTGATGACATCAGCTATTTGTTTTGAGCTTTATCTCTATTCACATTTTATTGCTGTTTCTTTTGCTTAAAATTATAAAGTTTAAGTGCATAGAAACAAATAATAAGCCAAGCAATCCAACTAAAACCTATAATTAAAACCGGTCGTGTCTCATCAAAATACCATAACAGAATAAAAATAAAAACCATAAATAAAATAGAAAAAATCGATCCTATTGGCCAAAATGGAATGGGAAATTTTAAACCATTCTGTGCTTCTTTAGGCATTTTAATTCGCATAAAAAATTGTGAAAGTAGAATCATCATCCAAACAAAAACTGTCGCAAATGTTGCCATTGCGGCAATAAGAAAAAAAAGCTTTTCATGGTAAAAATAATTAAGGACAGCACCAAGAAGAAAGATACCGAAGATCATCAAAATAACAAAAACTGGTATACCATTTTTTGATAAATATTGAAACTTTTTTAAAGCATAACCTTCCTGCGATAAACCATGGATCATACGACAAGCACCATACATTCCACTATTCATTGCTGAAATAGCCGCTGTAACAACAACAATATTTAAAATATTTGCTGCATACGAAATCCCAAGATTTTCAAAAATAGATACAAAAGGGCTATCCATAAGACCAATCTCATTCCAAGGATAAAGAGACATTAAAATAGCTAACGTCATGACGTAAAAAAGCAAAATACGAACTGGAGTAGAATTAATTGCCTTTGAAATCGTTTGATGAGGGTTTTGAACTTCCATGACTGCCATGCCAATAATTTCTATGCCACCAAAAGCAAAAACAACAACACTAAAGCAAGCTAAAAAACCAAACCAACCATTGGGAAAAAGTCCACCATTTTTCCATAAATTATGAACAGTAACGGTAGAAAAATTTGCACCTTCACCCCACCCCCAAAAAATAATTGCTATTCCTAAAATAATCATCGCAATGATAGCGATAACTTTAATAGAAGATAGCCAAAACTCTAGTTCACCATAGACTTCTACAGCAGCTAAATTAATACCTGTGATGATTAATGTAATACTCAGTGCCCATACCCAAGGAGCAACATCAGGATACCAAAACCCCATATAAGTCGCAAAAGCTGTAATATCAGCCAAACCAACAAGAATCATCTCAAATACGTATGTCCATCCCGTTAAAAAACCTGCTAATGGTGATATGTAACTTGCCGCATAACGAGCAAAAGAACCAGGTAATGGATTATGAAGTATCATCTCTCCTAGAGCCCGCATAACCATAAAAATAGCTAAACCAGCAATACAATAGGCAATCAAAACACTGGGACCCGCAAGCTTAATTGCCTGTGCAGACCCATAAAAAAGACCTGTTCCAATAGCAGAGCCAAGAGCTAAAAAAATAACTTGGCGCTTACTCATCCCTCTTTTCAGTTTATTTATTGCCATTTCTTTCCTTACTTTTTGAAATGCTGACAATCCACACAACGATAACAGCTTTATGATAAATAAAGCCTCATGTTTCTTTCACAAATATATTTCAAAAAACATCGAAGACCAGCCCGTCAAACACTTTGTTCTAAACAATAAAAAATACTTTTATTGCGAATTACTCAGCTTTTATAGCCTGCAATTTCGTATTATTTTATTTAAATAAAGTGATAATGAATTTTTTTATAATTGTCATTTAATTCATTTCGTATTCTCTAGTTTTTTACAGAGAAAATTAATCTTAATGTAATCTAAACTTTTAGGCTTCTATTTCCGTGCGCGGAAATAGAAGCCTAAAACTTCATAACAAACGCATTAACTATGCGTACAATTAATTTTTTGTTACTTTAAGAAAACTCTCTTTGAGCTCACAAAGCAAACTTTTTACGCCAATTGAATAGCTCAATCAATGATAATACGAATCTCGCAAGCCTTCAAAAGTATGAGAAATTGTATTTACAACCCATCTTTTAAGGACTCCAACTGTCTTAAAGATAAACTTTCCAATGGAAAAAAAATATGCGCTAAAAATAGAATCTTTGACTGTTGGCCTAATGATAGCATTCTCCTTATCTTCGGGATTTTGCCCTGAGATAGCAATAAAATCTTTGTTTTTCGCTAAAATCAGAGGCTCCTTCTCTTGGTCCACTATTGTAATGAAAACTTCCTCTGGAAAGCCACCTCTCCTACAATTTGCATGAATCTCAAGAATTTGAGAGAAAAAAATAACTGTTATTGATACACATAATCTAGCACTTTTAAACATTTCTTTCTCCTTTTTTATTTAAAATATCAAAAATGAAATATAAAATTCATAAAGTATTAACAAATAAGAAGAATCTACAATAAATTTTTTATTTTTACTTAATATAATACATATATTATAATTTGTACTTATAAAAATATAATATTACAACATATAATTTGTGAATATTATTTAACTTAGATTAAAATTTCTGATAGAAATAAGAAAGTATAGGTACTTTAAATTTATAGTTTCTATAAAATTATGATGCTAAATCAGATCCCTATAAAATAATAAAATATCTAGTTGACTATAAATAACATATATATACATAATTCATTAAATAATTCAAATATAGTATTGATCTTCTATATTTTCATATGAGGAAGTTTCAAAATTCAATATCCGCCCTTCATCATTGTCCTTAAAACAAATATTATTGAAAACTTAATGAAGGAAAAATTGTTTCTGGTAAAACAGATAATAAGTGCCCTTCACGCACAAGTATATGTGCTTGATGAAGATCTGGAGCCAGATAGCGATCTTCCTTAAGAGAAGCAACATTTTTGCGTAAACATTCCATAACAGATTGCAAAAAAGTACTTGTTTTTAAAGGTGCACGATATTCAATTCCTTGTGCTGCAACAAGCGTTTCAATGCCAATAAGTGTAAAAAGATTTTCGCTCATTACCAATAACCGACGAGCTCCATGACAAGCCATTGAAACATGATCTTCTTGATTGGCTGAAGTTGGGGTTGAATCAACGGAAGCAGGATGGGCCATTTGCTTATTTTCAGACATTAAAGCTGCCGCTGTTACTTCAGCAATCATAAAACCTGAATTAAGACCCGCATTATGCGCTAAAAAAGCTGGAAGTCCATAAGAAACTGCTGGATCAACCATAAGAGCAATACGCCGTTGAGAAATAGATCCTATTTCACATAAAGCAAGAGCAATCTGATCAGCAGCAAACGCTACAGGTTCAGCATGAAAATTCCCACCTGATACAACTTCACCATTCCTTAAAATCAATGGATTATCTGTAACAGCATTTGCTTCAATAATCAGTGTTTTTGCTGCTGCCAGCAAAATATCAAAACATGCCCCCATGACCTGTGGCTGGCAACGTATACAATAAGGATCTTGTACACGCTCATCACCCCGTAAATGTGCTGCACGAATTTCTGAATCCTCTACAAGCTTTTCTAATGTTTTCGATACGGCAATCTGCCCATAATGTCCTCGTAAAATATGAATATCAGGATGAAATGGCGCCGTTGATCCCATGATGGCATCTGTCGTCAAGGCCCCTGCCAACAATCCACCACACAATGCCCGATAACCTCGAAAAAGACCGGCAAGTGCAAGGGCTGTTGATGTTTGAGTCCCATTAATAAGAGCTAGACCTTCCTTTGCCTCTAAAATAATAGGGGACAATCCCGCTTTCTCTAATGCAACAGCTCCACTCATACGAATATTTTGAAAAAATGCTTCCCCTTCTCCCATCATAACAGCCGCCATGTGAGCAAGTGGAGCTAGATCACCTGAAGCACCAACAGACCCTTTTTCAGGGATGACAGGAATGACGCCCTTTGCAAGCATATTTTCCAGCAAATTTACCAATTCTAGACGAACTCCTGAAGCTCCTCTTCCTAAAGAGATAAGCTTTAAGCTCATTATCAAACGCACAATATTTTCAGCTAAAGGTTCTCCTACCCCACAACAATGGGACAAAATAAGATTTCTCTGTAAAACAGTAACATCGTCCGCATCAATTTTAATGGAAGCCAACTTCCCAAAACCAGTATTAATACCGTACACAGGCTCACTTCCAGCAGCAATTTCAGCAATGCGCAGTGCCCCTTTCTCGATAGCTAAATGCGTGTCATTATGAAGTTTACTCACTTCACCATTAAAATAAATAGCCGCAAGTTCACTAAGCGTCACCTCGCTCGGTTTCAGTATAATAGTCATAATTTACTTTCTTTTTTAATCAAAGTATAATGTCTAGCATTATTGATGCTTCTATAAAACAAAAAAACTATAACGACTCTTTAAAGCGAGAATACTTTTTTAAAGGTATTCCTTACAATGGAGTCATTATCCAAAAGTAGAATAGTTGACGATAAATGAAATATTGACAAGCATAACCAAGGTTATAGATTTTAAAAATAGATAACCCATTAATTTATAATTATAATCTAGCATGATTCATATTAAATGAGAGAGCGGAATATCTTAAGACTCTCTCATTCCAAATCTGTGTATGTTGAATCAATCAACACCATTCGCTTGCACGTCATAAGCGAAATTGGCGTATAGATAAAACTGTAAAAAAAAAGGACTACTCCTCTTATGAGCCGTGTCAAGAGCTGTCGCAACATTGGGAGATGACAAAGTGTGTGATAGTGCAGGCTTATTCTTTTATGACGCGTAAAGATGAAGAACTCAATGGATTTATCATTAAGCTATTCCTACTAAACTTACAAAAATCTTAGACAGACAGCTGTCACAATCTATCATGATTGCAAAAATTAAACTCTATAGAAAATTAAAAAACTTATTCAACACATCACAACAGAGAAGAAATTGAGCTTTTTTGCTACTTCTAAAATTGTATTTAAAGCGCCAGATTTAAACCTAAAAAGCACATCTTCAATAAAACCACACAAGACTCGCCCTAACCCGTTATTTAAAATAAAAATAAAAGAAGTTTTCTTATATCAAAAAATTTAATTAACATATTGTTTTTATATTATATCTTTAAAAAAGAGAAATGCTCCATATAACATATTTATATTTTACTTTTTTGTTATATTGAATCTGAATTTAGAGATAATTTCAAAATGAGTTGTTTTTTAAAGGTGCTTCCAAGCCATTACCTTTTTTACTACAAATTTCTGATTATGATAATTTTTATACTTTTTCAGTTGTTTTTGTCAAAATTTATTAAAAACACTCTCATTTAATAATAAAAAAAATCATAAAAACAAAGAATTATCAAATATTTCTATTCAATCTACCTCTTCTTATTTTATAAAATAATCTGTTGTTAAACTGCAGTAAAGAAAGCGCTTCAATACTATAATGCAGTGAATAAATTTTCTATTTAAACTCTCTCATATCAAGTGAACAATGAAAATCAGACGTAATAAGATGTCAACGTGAATGCTGAAGAAAAAAACCGTCCCCCTCAAAATCTGCCTTAATAAGGCGTTAATTTCCTGAATACCGCCTACTCTGATGTGCTAAAAGAGCAAAAGTAATCATCGATATCAGATTATCCCGCATACATATAGAGCTCACTTCGATACAAAAGCTCCAAATTGCCTTGCACTTCATATTTCTTTATCAATGCGACCAATTGCCGCAAATATTCTTTCCCATAGCAAGCAATAGCGCGTTGCGCTTGCGTTGAAGAGCGGCTCATTCCAATAAAAGCTTCAGATGGGATCATCATCATCCAATTATGCGTATGAAAAAAAATCTTTTCTGGATCTACCCCAAAGCCATCACTCATTTCCTGTAAAAAATCAAAATTACGATAATAACGGGAATAGTTCGGACTCATTTTTTCTAACAATGTCTCATAAGCCTCTAGAAATTCGCTATGCTTGAAATCGCGATTATTTTGAATAACCGCCATGACACCATTGACTCGAAGTTGATCTGAAACAGAACAAAGCAACTTGGGACGATCCATCCACTGAAACGCTTGCGCTGCAATGACAAGATCAACCTCGCCAATTTGAGGCAATAGGTCTTCGGCACGGCCCTGATACCACTGCACCGTAGGAAATTTTCTTCGCCCCTGCTTAATCATATCTGCCGATACATCGATAGCATGATATTGGTGCTCATTTCCTAAAAAATTAACAATTCCCTCTAATGCGATGCCTGTCCCAGCACCCACATCCACAATGGACAAATGCTTTTTGTTCTTAAAAGGATGGAGCATGGTTTTGAATAAAGTAAGGGGATAGCGAGGACGATAACGATCATAATCATTAGCCAATCCATCAAACTTTTCACTTTGCCGTTGAACACCTTCTATCACAGGATTTTCCGCCTCCTTCACAATTACTACCATACATAGTTAAAAAGCCCTTTTTGTCCAATATATTAAACATAACTTCTAAAGGAGTGAAAATAAGAACTGCCCTTACCTTCTATCTTTCCATAAGATTGATACTTACATTTTTTCCTTTTCCAATTGTGATCTGCACGTTGTGAAACACAAAAATACTACGAAAATAATATAATTTTCTGTAATAATAATTGATATAAATATTATTGAACTTTTATAAGATGACATCTATATTACCCTTATTATTTTAATATCAACGAGTCACTTAAGCGTGCCTAAAACGCATAGAGATGTCGATTTATTGATAAATATGCCTGTTTATAAAATTCAAAATACTTTCCACCAAGAAGATAAACCCTATATAATACATAAAATATCTGTGGAGACATCTTTATGTTAAATGTACAAACTTCTTCAATTTCAATGTTTAAAATATTAAAACAATTTTCAATCGTGATTTTTTTGGCATGGTTAGTGCCATTTTTAAGTGGGTGCGGATTTAATACGATACCAACAAATGAAGAAAAAGCACATGCAGCATGGAGTGAAGTGCTCAATCAATATCAACGTCGTACAGATCTCATCCCCAATCTTGTAGAAACAGTTAAAGCTTACGCAGCTCATGAACAAAGCGTTTTCACAAATGTAATTGAAGCACGTGCTAAAGCAACGCAAGTCAACATTAATGCAGATATGTTGAATAATCCAGAAGTTATGCAGCAATATCTCAAAAATCAAGCAAATTTATCAAGTGCACTTTCGCGGCTTATGGCTGTTGTTGAAAACTATCCGGATCTTAAAGCAAACCAGAACTTTCTTGCTCTTCAATCACAATTAGAAGGAACAGAAAACCGTATTTCCGTTGCGCGCCGCGATTATATTGAAACAGTACGTGCCTACAATACTGCACTCAAAACAATGCCGACGATGATTTGGGCAAAATTATGGTTTCGTGATGCTAAACCTATGCCAACTTTTACCATCGATACTGATAGCCAACAAACACCAAAGGTTAATTTTAATTAATGAAATCATTTCGATACTCTTTGCAACGTATTGTATTTCCACAATTATGGGCTTTTATCTGCTCTCTATATTTAGTTGCTGCATTGGGAAGTATCGCTTGTTCGCAAATAAAATTTCCTCATTTAACAGGTTATGTTAATGATGTGGCTCATTTGCTCGATAATGCAACCAAGGAAAACTTGACAAAAAAACTGGCAGCACTCGAAGAGAAAACGGGAGATCAAATTGTTCTTGTGACACTCCCTACTCTTTCGGGCAATGATATAGAAACATACAGCAATTCTCTTTTTCGTACATGGGGATTAGGCCAAAAGAAGATCAATAATGGTGTATTACTGGTCATTGCACCGAATGAACGCACAGCACGTATCGAAGTAGGATATGGTTTGGAAGGAGAGCTAACAGACGCTCTTTCCTCTGTCATTATTAATAGCTTCATGATTCCTAATTTTCGCGAAGGAAATTATCAAAAAGGAATTGCTGAAGCAGTTGATGCAATTATCAAAGTTATTACAGAAAGTAATTCTGATTTTACTTTTCGTATCAAAGAAAAAGCTAAAATCGTTGAAGAACAACGTAAACAAGCTGAAAAAGAAGAAATGGTAATCAATGCAATTATGTTTTTAGCCTTTTTTATAATGTTTGGTCTTCCTATTCTTGCAATGATTTTTGGTAAAAAAGTGGGTCCACAAAAGTATCTCTGGCTGGGGATCATCTTCACACCTTGGTTTCTTAACTTAAGTGCCGGTGGCAGATATCCTGGTGGAAGGTTCGGTGGTCCTCGAGGTGGAGGGGGCTTTAGGGGTGGTGGTGGATCATCAGGTGGGGGCGGTGCAACAGGAAGATGGTAAAAGGAACGTGGATTTTTAAGCGTAGCAAATCTTCTTAAGATAAAATTTATGAACGTATTCTCTTTTATTCAACAATTCTATACCTTACTCTGTAATCACTTTTATTGATTACAATATAAACTCAAACATCAAGATAAATATTACCAATGACATTTGAATTGAAACATACGGATCGTAATCACTTATCACATCATTTTAATGCAATTCTAGGAAATCCACCCGTTGAATGGAAGATAAGTGATCATCTAGTTGAGTATCCTGAAGCTCTGCGTTATATGCAAGAACGTGTAGAAAAAATTCTTGCAAAAACCGCGCATGAACAAGTTTGGCTTCTTGAACACCCTTCCCTTTATACAGCGGGGACGAGTGCAAATAAAAAAGATCTTTTGGCGCCTAATTTATTCCCTGTTTATGAAGCAGGACGTGGAGGTGAATTTACATATCACGGTCCAGGACAGCGTATTGCTTATATCATGCTTGATCTTAAACGCCGAAAACAAGACATTCGTGCTTTCATTAGTGCATTAGAAGAATGGATCATACAGATGCTTGCAAACTTTAATATTAAAGGCGAACGCAGAGAAGATCGCGTTGGTGTCTGGATTAAACAATCTCATTGCCCATCAAAACAAAATGATCTTTCTTCCGAAGATAAAATTGCAGCTATTGGCATTCGAGTGCGAAAATGGATAAGTTTTCATGGAGTTTCTATCAATGTTAATCCTAATTTAGCCCATTATTCAGGAATTGTTCCTTGTGGAATTACAAACCACGGTGTAACGAGCTTTCTTGATCTAGGTTGCCCTGTAGCAATGCATGATATTGATATCGCTCTCAAACACGCTTTTGAACAAATTTTTGGTCCAACAATTGATGTTTTCTAAGTGCATTGATTTTTAAATAAAAAACAGGCATAAAATTATTTTAATAAATATTTTATTTTATGAGGTAGATAGTTAAACGCTATGAGCGATAACAAAAAGGATCTTTTTAGTGTTTTAAATAAAGCCCAATCTCGGGTAAATACAAAAGAAAACACTCTGCAGCCTCCAATGAAATCAAAAGCGATGATTTCAAGAAAAAGTGCAAAAGATACGCAAGAAGATGACTATAATGCCCTCTCTATTCGAGTTCTTGAGGGTTTAGAGCCCGTGCGTTTACGCCCTGGAATGTATATTGGTGGAACAGACAGTAAAGCGCTTCATCATTTATTTGCCGAAATTATTGATAACGCGATGGATGAAGCTGTTGCGGGTTATGCAGATTCTATTGAGGTCTCATTAGATAGGAACGGTTATATAACCGTTACAGATAATGGACGCGGTATTCCTGTCGAAAATCATCCTCAAATGCCTGAGAAATCTACTCTTGAAGTTATTATGACACAACTCCACTCCGGGGGAAAATTTGATGGAAAGGCTTATCAAACTGCAGGTGGACTTCATGGAGTAGGAATTTCTGTCGTCAATGCTCTTTCTGATGATATGGAAGTTGAAGTTGCACGAGAACGAAAACTGTACCGCCAACGTTTCTCACGCGGTATTCCTCAATCTGGATTGGAAGATCTGGGAGATGTTTATAATCGTCGTGGTACGCGCGTTCGTTTTCATCCTGATCATGAAATTTTTGGTGAAAAAGCAGCTTTTGATCCAGAAAAAATCTATAAGATGACATGCTCCAAAGCCTATCTTTTTGGTGGCGTAAAAATTCGCTGGACTTGTGATCCCGTCATACTTGAAGGCGTAAAAAATATTCCTGAAAAAGCTGTTTTTCATTTTCCCAATGGACTTAAAGACTATTTACTTGCGTCACTAAAAGATGAATATCGAGTAACGTCAGAAATTTTTTCTGGCAAAACACAACACAATAATGGCCATGGCTCCGTTGAATGGGCTATCGCTTGGCATGGTGGTGATTCTTGTGTGCAATCTTACTGCAATACGATTCCTACAGGAGAAGGCGGAACACATGAAATAGGATTACGTCAAGCTCTTTTGCGTGGATTGAAATCCTACGCTGAGTTAATAGGAAACAAGCGCGCAGCGATTATTACGTCTGACGATATTATGATTTCAACAGCCGCAATACTTTCAGTCTTTATCAGTAACCCTGAATTTGTTGGACAAACAAAAGATCGATTAGCAACCATTGAAGCACAGCGTATCGTTGAGAATGCAATCCGCGATCCTTTTGATCATTGGT
Source organism: Bartonella sp. CL266QHHD (assembly GCF_042195355.1). Taxonomy (NCBI): domain Bacteria; kingdom Pseudomonadati; phylum Pseudomonadota; class Alphaproteobacteria; order Hyphomicrobiales; family Bartonellaceae; genus Bartonella; species Bartonella sp. CL266QHHD. The sequence continues at coordinate 40,125 of NZ_JBHIOD010000062.1, read as the reverse complement.
TAGCAAATTCCCCGCAAGAAGCAACAAAACTTCTCGATTGGGTTATTGAACGTGCTGAAGAACGTGTTAGACGACGCCAAGATAGAGAAATAAGTCGAAAAACTGCTGTCCGCAAATTACGTCTGCCCGGTAAACTTGCAGATTGTAGCCAGAACCATGCTGTGGGTGCTGAACTATTCATTGTTGAAGGGGATTCTGCAGGAGGATCTGCTAAACAAGCAAGAAATAGAGCAAACCAAGCAATTTTACCTCTTCGTGGTAAAATCTTAAATGTCGCCAGTGCTGCACATGAAAAAATGAACTCAAGCCAAACAATTAGCGATCTTATCCTTGCTCTTGGATGTGGAACACGCTCCAAGTATCGTGAAAAAGATCTCAGATATGAACGTATTATCATCATGACAGATGCTGATGTTGATGGTGCTCATATTGCGTCACTGCTCATTACCTTCTTCTTTCAAGAAATGCCTGACCTTATTCATCAGGGACATTTATATCTCGCCGTCCCTCCCCTTTATAGAATATCGCAAGGAGGAAAAGTTGCTTATGCTCGTGACGACATTCATAAGGATGAATTGCTCAAAACTGAATTTACTGGAAAAGCTAAAATAGAAATCGGGCGTTTTAAAGGGCTGGGTGAAATGCGCGCAGAACAACTTAAAGAAACGACTATGCATCCTCAAAAACGTACATTGCTTCGTGTTTCTATTGATGCCGTGGAAATGCAAGAAACGAAAAAGACTGTAGAAAGTCTCATGGGAACAAAACCAGAAGCACGATTTCGTTTCATACAAGAAAATTCTACGTTTGCTTCTAATCTAGACATCTAATGTAAAAAATATCCCTTTCAAACCACTGCGGCTGCGTCAATCACGCGCAGCTGCGGATTGATCGTTCCATTCCAATAATTCAAACTAAGATGACCAGCTAAATGAATCATTTCACCAATATTTTCAAAAAGAAAATCACCAAGCGATGTCCCTACAGCACGAAAAGCTATTCCTTGCAGTTTTTTTCCTTCAACATTAGATACAATGAGGCGAAGATGTCCTTTACCAACTTCAGATAGATTCACCAGTCGATGAGAGGGAAGAACAAAAACAGGTGTTGCATTCCCTGCCCCAAATGGCCCTGCTTTTTCAAGCAATTCAAACAGCGCTTCATTAACACCAGAAGCAGAAAGAGAACCATCTATACTAAGAGATTTTTTTGCACGCAACTGTGAAACCATTAAAGAAACTTTTTCTTCTAGCCATTTTCGAAAAATTTCAATTTTTGTTGATTGAATTGTAATTCCTGCTGCCATACTATGTCCCCCTCCTTTTTCTAATAAATTTAATGTAACAGCTTCACGAACGAGTGCTCCTAAATCTATACCATTAATTGAGCGTCCCGACCCTACGCCATTTCCATCTTCTTTCAAAGCAATAGCAAAAACAGGACAAAAAAAACGCTCTTTGAGACGGGAAGCAAGAATACCAATAATTCCCGGATGCCATTCTTTATGTGAAATTACAAGCGATAATGGTATTTCTTGATCTTGATAAAGAGAAGTAATGTAAGATTCCGCTTGTGCTAATTGAATGTTCTCCATTTCTTGGCGTTCTTGATTAAGCCGATCTAATTGTTCTGCTATTCTGTCCGCTTCATCTTTATTCTCACAGCTAAGCAAACGTGCTCCCAAAGCTTGATCACCAATGCGCCCTCCTGCATTAATTCTAGGACCTAACAAAAAACCTAAGTGAAAACTATTAAGCGGCTCCCCTATTCGTGCAACCTTTGTTAAAGCTGTTATTCCTAGATTATGCATAGAACGAGCAACTTGAAGCCCTTTTATCACAAAAGCACGGTTAACCCCCTGTAATGGAACGACATCACATATGGTTGCCAATGCAACAAGATCAAGCATACTTAAAAGATCAGGCAGCTGCCCTTGGAATTGTTTTTTCCGCAGCAAATGATGAACCCAAGCTAACGTAACAAAAACAACGCCAGCTGCACATAAATGCCCCTGTTTAGAAAAATCATCAGGGCGATTAGGATTGACAAGAGCAACGGCTTCTTGATGAATCTCTGACATTTGATGATGATCTAAAATCACAACATCAGCACCAGCAAGCCTCGCTGCTTTTACGGCATCAGGACTGTTTGCGCCACAATCAACAGTGATAATTAACCGAGCGCCTTCTTGCACAAGCATCCTCATTGCTTGTTCATTAGGACCATAGCCTTCAACAATACGATCAGGAATATAAATTTTGACTTCAATACCAAAATAACGAAAAAAACGCGCTATGAGTGCCGATGAACAAGCACCATCAACATCATAATCACCAAAAACAGCAACCTGTTCTTGATTGAGAAGAGCCTTAACAATACGCTCTGCAGCGCATTGCATATCCCTAAAACTTTCTGGATCAGGCATAAGCGTACGTAATGTTGGATTAATAAAAGCAACAGCCTCAGCTTCATCCACATCTCTTGCTGAAAGTACTCGAGCTAACTGATCTGGAAAGCCAAATTTTTGAGAAATAGCGCGCGCATTATTTATCCCTTGAACATCAAGGGCATCTAACCAAGCTTGACCACAAGCAGAAGATTCAACATTGAGAAAATAACGAGACCACTGCATTATTTCTTATTTTATAATGAAGAACAATAAAATACAATCATGCGTTAAAGATAAAATAGTTTTTTGCAACATTCATTTTAAGTTTAAATGGTCTACAAACTTCTTTTAATGGGGTATTATAATACCTTTCTCATAACATGTTGTTTTATAAAGTTTTTATTTTCTCTTGACGTCAATCAAAAGACATTATATCAGAGCAAGTAGTATGCGTTAAATATTTCGCTATGGTAACAATTTTCAACGCAAAACAGTAAAAATTCCCTTATATTAAAAGGGTTCTAATAAAGGATACTTCTATGGCAACTTTTTCACAAAAGCCAACTGAAGTGGTGAAAAAATGGGTTATTATTGACGCAGAAAACCTTGTTTTGGGTCGTCTTGCCACATTTGTTGCTAACCGCTTACGTGGCAAACATAAAGCTACATTTACTCCACATGTTGATGATGGTGACAACGTTATTGTCATTAATGCAGATAAAATAGCTCTCACTGGCAAAAAATATACGGATAAAAAATATTATTGGCATACCGGCTATATTGGTGGAATCAAACAACGTACAGCACGTCAACTTCTTGAGGGACGTTTTCCCGAACGTGTTATTGAAAAAGCAGTAGAGCGCATGATTCCTCGAGGGCCTCTTGGTCGCCGTCAATTGAAGAATCTACGTGTTTACGCTGGAAGCCAACATCCACATGAAGCACAACAGCCTGAATCTCTTGACGTTGGTGCTTTAAACCGCAAAAACAAAAGGATTGCTTGATTATGGCTGAAATTAATTCTCTTTCTGAGCTTAGCATAGTAACAAGTATTACAGAAACACATGAAAATGTTGTTCCTGTCCACGTGCAAAAGCTTGATTCACAAGGACGTGCTTATGCAACAGGAAAGCGTAAAGACGCTGTTGCACGCGTATGGATTAAACCAGGTTCTGGAAAAATCACAATCAACAATAAGGAATTTGACAAATATTTCGCTCGTCCTGTTCTTAGAATGATTCTTCGTCAACCAATTGTTGCAACAAATAGGGATACCCAGTTTGATATTATTGCAACCGTTGCAGGCGGTGGTCTTTCCGGACAAGCCGGTGCAGTGCGCCATGGCATTTCCAAAGCTTTAACCTATTATGAACCAGAACTTCGCTCAATCTTGAAAAAAGGTGGTTTTCTTACCCGTGATAGCCGCGTTGTTGAACGTAAAAAATACGGTAAAGCAAAAGCACGTCGTTCTTTCCAATTCTCAAAGCGTTAATTTCAATTTTTGTACAATGCATAAAGCCTCGGACAAAACCGAGGCTTTTTCCCCTACTAAAACAGACTTTTAGATGAATGTAGGAACAAATCTATACCGATTAGAAAAAACAAAAATGCAAAACAACCTCCTCTCTTAAGATAAAAGGCAAGAAAATAAACCGAAAAATCTCGAAACTTCAGTTTCAATTTTTAAAATCTGTTTTACTAACTTGAATATATCCACGTGCTAAAGCAGAAAAATATTTGCACGAAAACTTTAGCAATTTTATAAGCTTTTCAATATTTTTTTCTATCATCACTTAACAAGCTTTAGTCCACAAAATGTTTTACCATTGTGATAAAATGAGGAACAGAAATAGGCTTTGACATATATTCTTCACATCCACTGGCACGAATTCGCTCCTCATCGCCTTTCATAGCAAAAGCTGTTACAGCAACAACAGGGATTGATCGAAGTTCTTCATCTTCTTTTAATTGTTTAATAACATCTATTCCAGAGACCTCTGGCAACTGGATATCCACAAGGATAAGAGATGGCATTGATGAACGCGCCAAATCTAATGCCATAAGACCATTACGCGTTTCAACAGTTTCATAACCACTCGCTTCTACAAGATCACGGAATAACTTCATATTAAGCTCATTATCTTCCACGATCATGACTTTTTTTGACATTCGTATAACTCCACCCTTCTCAAATAAAATAGAGAAATAGAAATGAATCCACATTCTCTTTGCTTAAGATAAAATGATAAAATGAATTGTAAACCACAAAGAGATTAAAAGATTCCAATAAAAGCATTTTTTACAAATATTTGTAAGACGCATCGCTATACTTATTCAGTTCATCAGTATAAAATCCACAATAACCATAAGTATTGTATTACCCTATATTTTTGAGTGAATACGCACCGTTTATGAATATCTCAATTCCAGCATATGCATTTTCATCATAGAAAAAATATCAAATACAAACTTAGCTCAAATGCGTATTTTGAAGAGAAAAAATTTAATTAACTTTAAAAAGCAGCTGATTATTTAAATTTAATGTCCCCTATACTGCCATCCCCCAACAATATCTTAATGATATTAAAGGATAAATTTACCATATTATTAAAAGTAAAAAATAAATAAACCGTGATTAAACATCACGGTTTATTTAATATAAAATATTCAACAACAGAATAATTCAAAGTTCATCAAGGAATTATCTTTTAATTCAAAGCCCATGCACTATAAGCAAAAGCATCGAATGCTCTTCCACCTGTCTCTCTGTTAGGACTCGGCGGTTTTCTAGTAAAGAAATATACAAGATATGCGATTAAACCAAAAATCGCTGCCTCCATCCCCATTAAACCCGCGACTTTTTGGACATTTTTCTCAGCCCCTTGTCCTCCAAACTGGCTAATAATCATATCAACAGCTTTAATAACTCTATTTTCCTGTGTCATTACAGAAATGAAACCAGCATTTTGAAATCTATCATTTAAAGAATCAGCATTGGCTCCTAAAACCTGTGAAAAGAAAATAGCTACTGCAACAAAACATACTATACAATGCTTGAATATTTTCATCATAAACACCTATTACAATATTTAATAAAATAAATTTTCTTTACCGCCCCCTCTAAATAGAAAACATTACATCATCTATCGATAAAGTATATTTATCTTCTAATAACAAAAAATATAATACAAAATTTAATTAACAGTTTTATTTTAATTGTTAATTTTATATTATATTACATTTACAATATATCCGTTACATGTTTATTTTAATATTGTCAATTATTTTATTCGTGTTTTAATAATGTATAATTTAATGGCAAAAATGTATTAAAATAAAATTATTTTATTGTTTTTATTATAATTTTATCTTTATTATCATAAATATTATTAGATATTATAACATAAAAATATCAATATATTGTTTTTTAGTTACACGTAATGTTTTTTATTTTTTGTATAATATAGTAAGATAAATATTTTTAAAATTTACAAAAAACAAAAAAATATTTTATTGAAATATTCTGTTAAAATAATTTTTTCTTAGTATAGATTGAGAAGAAATAGTTTTCCCAGCAAAAATTAGCGTAAGTATCAACTTAGCTCTTTGATTGAAAAAGCTAAATTAAGTAAGATAAGGGATAACTTTGGTGAACGCGCCAAATCTAATGCCATAAGGCCATTACACATTTCAAAGATTTCACAGCCATTCGTTTCTACAAGAACGTGGAATAATTTTAATAAAGTTCATTGTCTTTCAAGATTCTAACTTTCTAACATTAATATAATTCTACGACTTAGAGAAATAGAAATAAATACACATTCTTTCTAACCAAGATAAAATGATTAAAAATTTTAAACCTCAAAAAGACTATATTATGTACAATAAAGTATTTCTGTAATAATATTAAAAAAAGAGTACAGCCTAAAAACTTAAAGCTTAATGGGCATATTAATAAATATAAAAATAGCTAAACCGTGATTAGAAATCACGGTTTATTAATTATAAAAGATTCAAAAACAGAATAATTTAAAATTCATCAAATCAACATTTTTAATTAAGAGCCCATGCACTTCGAGTAAAAGCAGTGAATGCTTTTTCACCTGCGCTTTTTCTAGGATCCGGTGGCTTTCTAGTAAAGAAATATACAAGAAATGCGATTAAACCAAAAATCGCTGGCTCCATTCCTATCAAACCAGCCACCTTTTGGACATCTTTTTCTCTGCTTTGTTCTGAAAATTGACTAATAATCTCCTTAACAGATTTAATAACTCTATTCTCTTGTTTCATTACAGAAATAAAATCAGCGTTTTGAGATCTACCATTTAAAGAATCGGCATTAGCTCCTAAAACTTGTGAAAAGAAAATAGCGACTGCAACAACACATGATATACAATGCTTAAATATTCTCATTATAATAACCTATTACAATATTTAATAAAACCTTACTCTCTAAACAGAAAACATCACATCATCTACCGATGATTCATATTTTCCTACTGAGAAGAGAATGATAATATAACACAAAAATAATTATCATTTTGTATTATATTTTCATTCTTTCCATATTTAATTTGTTTTGTCAATTATTCTATTTTTGTTTTAAGCTGACTGATTAGATGATAAAATTTTATTACAATAATATGATTATATTATTGTTTAAATTGTATTTTTTCTTCAAAACTATTGATTTTCTTAATCACAACATTTTTAAATCACAACATAAAAAATATTACTAAATTGTCTTTTTTTATTACACATAATGGATTTTTTATATTGCTAGCATACAGTAAGCTAATTTTTTTTCTTATTGTATGTTGAGAGGAAATAGCTAACCGAGTAAAAATTTAGCGTAAACAAAAATTTCGCTCTTTGATTAGAAAAGCTAAACGAGATAAGATAAGAGATAATATTGATGAAACCGCCAACTTTAATCCATAAAGCCATTAAACATTTCAACGATTTTACGACAATTCGTTTCTACAGAATCGCAGAATAACTTCAGTTTAAGCTCATTATCTTCCACGATCATTACTTTTTGATATTAATAGTGCTCCACGCATTCAAAATAAAATAGAGAAATAGATAATGAATACAAATTCTCTCTCTAACCAAGGTTAAAAAGATAAAAAATGTAAACTATAAAGAAACAAAATAATACCTAATAAAAGCATTTTTGCAAATATTTGTAATGCTCAGCATTATGTTTTTAAGTTTATAAAAATGAACTCCACAATAATCGTAAAATTATATTATTCTATATTTTTGAATCGATATGTAAAATTCATAGTTATCTAATGAATACCAATAAACTCACAAGTATTTTCATTGTAGCAAAGCTATCAATCACAAAAATTAACTCAAATACACATTTTGAAGAGAAAAAACTTACGTAACTTTGATATGCATAGATTTTTTTATCTGTAAGCAATCGGTAGTTTATATACCCAATTAAAAATTTATTCTTGTGATCTTATATTGTCTCAAACGCTTTTGTTATACATCAATACGAGCGATGCAATAACAAATCAAAATAGAACTTACTTATGTAATTTTAAACAAAACTTTAAAATGGACCACACATGTTGTTAATGCATTGTTAAATGCAAAAACAATCACAAAACTGTGAAAATAAAAAACTCATTATAAATGCTAATAACTTAACAGAATTTATTTTTTTGCTTTATATAATTTTTCAAAAAATTTGGTAAGAAAATATGAGTGATACGCGAAAAAGTTCTCAATCTTTTCAATCTCTATATCAAAAATCACATTATTTTCATCACTGATAATCAAAAACATATGATCGTTATCAGTTATTTTACAACATCAAATTAAAGCATTATTTTTGTTTATTGAAAAAGAAGCTGTCTGGATTTCTCTTTATTTTTTTGGCCAAATCTAAAAACATAACTTTATTAATAACATATCTCATAATCTCTATAGAAAGATACTTAAATAAAGAATACTATAAAAAATAAAATGAATATTATTGATGATTTTTTATAATATCAGTTTTAATATGCGCTTTAAAAGCATAATATAATTTAAATAAATTTATTAATAATATTAATAGTATTTAAAGTATCTATAACACTTAAAATTTCTGAACTAAAATATATAGACTTATAAATAATATACCATTAAAAGATATTCTAACAATATTTCTTAGACATATTTTTCATTAACATATCTACAAAATTATTATGATTTTAGAGATATATTGCTGATATTCTATAAATTACCGTACACAATTATAAAAATGATGCACAACTCTAAAGGCCCCCCTCCTAGAGCACCATTTATAGTGCTGCCTACTGCCTTCTCTTAGTATAGCTCCCTCCACAGCAGCAGCTACGATTAATAGAAACTATACCATCTATTTTCTATTGCAACTGCACCCGCTATACTTACGATTCCTCCAAGCACAGCACCTCCAACTGTCCCAACAGGCGCCACTATCATTGCTCCTGTTTGTCCTGTAGATTTTATTGTATCCCAATAATAACCCGAAGGACGGCATGAATTACCTGAAGCACGTGATGAGCTTGAACTCTCCTTTTTCTTTTATAGAAAAACGCATCATATCGATACAATTAAATTTGATTATTACGCGTTTTAGACAATTGTCAAACCTAATTTTAAATTAAAATAAAATAAAAACACCGTACAAAAAAAATAATATTCGCAAATACTATTAAAATATAACACATTAATTTTTCTTTTTCTTAACAAAATCATAACTTAAAATGAGTTATGCATAAGAAAAATTAAGAGCCTTCTCTTGATTTACTTGCACAACAAAGAAATATATTTATTACGTTATTGAAATTAATCTTATTGCTATCGTTTTACAGCTACTTGACTTGGTGAATACTTTTATTTTTCAAGCAATTATTGATGGAATTTTGCCTACTCAGCATGCTGAAAGTCTCTATGTGATTGTTGTCTTGATAATTGCTATCATGTTGTTTAGCACAACTCTTAGCTTTCTATCGGGCAACTTAAAAGCTTTATTCTATCAATTTTCTTATTGTTTAAGCAAAAAACTCATCCACGTAATAATATATTGAATGCACCAACAAAATCCGCACGAATAACCACATTCTACGCATATAAAAATTACCCACTTTGACAATTTTTTAGCACTATAACCGAAAAAGAACACATCTGGCTCGTATTATGAATGATACTAAATTGTATGCCATCTTACCATTGGCTTTTGTCATCAAGCTGCCATCTAAAATCGAACAGTTTAAACCTCTGATTTCTATTTCACGCTCCTTGCCAGTAACTGTGGGAATGCGGCCTATATTATTGTTCAATCTTATCTAACAATAAAAAAATCCTCATGTGAAAATTCTACATGCCTTATATCGCCAGAATAAATAACGATAATTTATGGTACAATAGAATTATTCACTCAATTTTTTTTATTTTTATAATCATGCTGACTTTCATTTCATCCCCCTAATCCATTAAATTTACGCATTGTTTTCTTATAACTTATGAAAGTCATGACCATGGAAAGAAAAGCGCTCAACAGAAGATATCCAATATTCCATTCGCCTTTACCAAGCAACAATGACACAGGCAAGGAAGCAGAAAAAGCCATGGGAAGCATAAACAAAAGCCATTTTACGATGCTTAAAGGATAAATTCCTATTGGCACAAATGAAAGCTCGTAAATCATTTCATGAAAATATTCGACAGGCATCTTACGGCTAATAATAAATGTTACAAAATTAAACATCATGAAAAAACAAATATTGACAATAAAAACACAAAATATTGCAACAATAAAAGAGATCCATCTTAGCTTAAGATCGGATATATTCGGTAATGATACAAATAAATAGGCACTAACATAAAGAACAAAGAGCTTGATCAGATTAAGAGGTTTACACCAACCAAACAACATCAACAACCAGATTGAAACGGGCTTTATCAAGTATGGTTCAATTTTACCATCCGCTACTTTTTCAAAAAACGTTTCAATAGAATTAGTAAAAATATTCAAAAATATTCCAAGTAAAACAAAGACAACAAAGATAAAATGGATTTCATCTCTGCTATAGTTACCGATCTTTCCTGAAAAAGAAGATATTCTATCAATAAATATGAATTGAATAAAATAATAGCATAGAGAAAGAATAAACTCCCCAGCCAAATTCTTACCATAAACAATCTGTCGGCGGATATTCAAACTGATAAAATGAAGGATTATTTTCATCTCAACCACCCGCTCCATTATATGCTTTCATCCCTTTATTCCAAGCAATATAAATTAAGAATAAAAAACACAAAATATAAGTAAAACTTCCGAAAATAAACTGCTGAAACAACGCTAAATTTTGCGTCGCGAAAAACTCGGCAGGAGCTGATATCATGAAACGATAAGGATTAAATTGCATAAGCGGAATAAGCCACACCGGCCAAAAAGATGGTGGTAAAAGAACACCCCCAAGAAGCGTTGAACTGAGAATACTGAAAGAGAGTAATATATTGTACTCAATCACCCAAAAGCTTAATAAGGCAATTCCAAAAGAGAGTAAAAAACAAAGCAATTGTGATAGAATAACAACCAGAAAAAAGAACAGAAAAGCGATGACCAATCCCAGAATATTTTCATAGGATAAAACAAGCTTAACAACAAAAAGAGCCAATAACGGGATGCTATATAATACACTCTCCCCTAAAAAAGTAAAAAGCATTTGTGTCATATAACTAAAGGGCTTTGTAATATATACTTCTAATTGACCTTCTTTAACATGATGAGAGAAAAACTTAATCACATTATAACCATTATTTAAGCGACCTAGGACTAAAGCAAAAGCATAATAATACATCATATCATAAAAGCTAAAGCCATTGATGGTGTTGCCCGTATCAGAGAAAAGTGCATTCCATAATAGAAGTTGAATAACAAATGGCGAAAGTGTCCCAATGATAATATCGGTAAAAAACATTGCTCTATCACTTAGAACAGTGAGTAATCCATTCTTGGCAAAAAGAAACATACCAAAGCAGTGGTTAGATAAATTCTTTAAATTTAACACGGAGCATCTCTTCAAGCGAGGGAGTGGATACAGAGAACGTACAGTTCAATTCGGTTGTAATTTCGCGTACAAAACGCGCAAAATCCTCACGGGGCAGCGAAACCTCCAGCGAGCATTCTTCAGCGTTAAAGTGCTTATCTTTTAAAGGAGTAGATAATTTCAACGCAATCTCATCAATTTTTTCTACAACAGCTGAAGGTGCAGCCATGTGTTCACAAAAAAGTGTCATTCTCACCAAAGAAGGAATGACATTTTTAAGCGCATGAAGATTACCATGAAACTGTTTCTTTCCTTTATGCAAAAGAATAATATCATCGACGTATCCATCAATATCTCCCATATCATGACTTGTAATGATATACCCAGTGCCACGCTCCTTTTTCAGTTTTTTAAGAAGCTCCCTGATTTCATGCTTAGATGTAATATCAAGACCAATACTTGGCTCATCGAGAAACAACAGTTTAGGTCTAAAGGAGAGATTAAATGCCAATTCACTTTTCACTCTCTCACCCAGACTAAGCATCCGCACTGGCTTATCCATAATATGCTCAAGACCCAGCAACTCAGCGATCTCTTTAAGATCACGGGTAAAAGAGGCGCATTCAAGACCATATAATGGTTGAACCATATCCAGACTGTAGCGTAAGGGCAAATCCCACCATAAACAATTCTTGTGACCAAAGACCACACCCAAAGACTTGAACAGATTTTTCTTCGCTTTATAAGGATCAACACCAAGGACTTTAACACATCCCTCATCAGCGTATTGTATACCAGAAAGTATTTTAATCAGTGTCGATTTACCCGCTCCGTTAGGGCCAAGAATTGCTAACGATTGCCCTGAAAAGAGGGTGAAACTCATATCTTTTAACACATGATGATTTGTATAAACCGGCTTGAAGAGAGAAAACACCTTGTTTTTAAAACCAATTCCTCTGTCAATGTTGCGATATATTTTTGAGACGTTATTAACGTCAATCAATAATGATCCCATCAGTCACTCCTAATTTCAATTTATCCCCCTTTTGAATGTTCCCATAATAAATATCTGTTTTGTTCACTAGAAAAAACAAAAGTGTTCAAGCCCTCCCTAGAGCAATAAAACGCGTCTGACGTTTTATCTCCAATTTTTTGTCTAGATATTTTTTCAATGTGATGAGTTCACTTCAATGAAGCATTAAGATACTAAAAACTTATTTCTTCTTTTATGAAAGATAGTCTTCTGGATAAACTAAGTAAGTAGAAAAAATTGCTCATTGAAAGGAGAACTTTGCTAAGAAGGCTTCATTGTGTAAGTAAAGATACAAAGCATAAATCTATACTATAAGCATATCAAACCACATTTATAACAGAACAAACTTCCTTGACAACAGGATTTTTTTGAGAGTCTACTTTTCCTCAGCATTACTATAAAACGCCTCCATTATTCCCCATAAAAAAACTAAAATCGCTTTCTCTATTTTAGTAAATATCTTTCAGATTTTATCTAACTCATCTCCCTCAACAGACACGCCTTCCCAATATGACCTCTATAGATAATTCAAAGGAGCAGCTTCATAAACTCAGATTATTAAACGATACACCATATCCAAAAAATAACAATACAATCAATATGGATAAAGAGCTGTAGAAAGAAAGCCATGATATTCGAAAATTTCATCACTCAAAAACATAATTTTCTCATAGCGATTGACTTATCAAAAACTTCCTTCAAATGATGCCCTATTCATCTTATCAAATTTATATCAATCAAAAAGAACAAATGAAGTTTCTTTACTCTGTTTCAGCATCACTCTCATTAAAAGACAAAAGATTAAAACTTTGAACCATATGAGGTGGTAAAGGTGCAACAATGTCCAATATTCCTCCTGAAGGATGAGGAATACGAATACGACGTGCATGAAGATGAAGACGATTTTGAATTCCTCCTGGTAATGTCCAATTACTATCAGAAAAAAAATACTTTGTATCGCCAATGATAGGATGATCCATATGGGCAGCATGCACACGAAGCTGATGTGTTCTCCCTGTATAGGGTTCCATTTCAAGCCACGAAAGAGCCCGCCCTCGTGTATCTAAAACGCGATAGTAGGAAACCGCATGATGTGAATCTGGCTCCCCATGTTCACAAACACGCATTTTGTCACCTTGTGCAGTCATTTCCTTAACCATCCACGTTGAAATTTTGTCCTGCTTTTTTTTAGGCACGCCACGAACCAACGCCCAATAAGTCTTTTTTGTTTCTCGCGCTCTAAAAGCAGCTGTTAAGGACTGAGCAGCTCCCCTTGATCGTGCAACAATAAGCACCCCCGACGTCTCACGATCAAGACGATGAACCAAACGCGGCTTTTCACCTTTTTTATTGCGCCATACCTCAAGCATACTATCCATATGACGTGTTAAACCAGAGCCTCCTTGTACAGCCAACCCAGCGGGTTTATTAAAAACAAATACCTTTGGATCTTCATAAAGCAGCATTTTTTTCAAAACGGTCCCATCATCCTGCCCACGAAGTGTTTTATCGGTTATTGAAAGACTTTCCTTGTCATTAATAGGGAGAGGTGGAATACGAACAGCTTGCCCTATACAAAGACGCGTATCGGCTTTAACACGTCCACTATCAACCCGTATCTGACCAGAACGCAACAATTTTTGCAAAGCTCCAAAACCAAGTCCTGGATAATGCACTTTAAACCAGCGATCTAAGCGCATTCCATTTTCATCTGCCTCAACTTTTTTTATTTCTATGCCTGCCATGAAAATTCCCTTACCTGATAATTTTATTGATCTATTTTTGCGCCTTTATAAACACAAAAATTCATATTTTAGTTGGTTTTATCACACCATATTACAGTTAGTATCCAAAATTGCCTTTTCTTAACGTCCAAATTTTATTAGCTAAAAACTAAGCGTTGTAAAAATCAACAGCCTTTACGCTTAATAGCGAATGGAGATAATTAACCGTGTCCTTATTCAAAACCTATGCACGTGTTCTCACTTACCTAAATAGAGAAAAAAATGCATCCCTTTTAATCTGTACCGCTAATGTTATGTTAGCTATTATCACTATTGCAGAACCTATTTTATTCGGACGTGTTATTGATTCTATTTCAGAAAAATCAGCTATCATTCCTACTCTTACCATTTGGGTTTGTTTTGGACTTTCACATATTATTGCTTATGTCCTTGTTGCTCGCGGTGCTGACCGCTTAGCCCATAGACGCCGCTTAACGGTTTTAACGGAATCTTTCGAACGTATCATTGCCATGCCTTTAATTTGGCATCAACAACGTGGAACTTCCAACGCACTCCATACACTTTTGCGCGCAATAGATTCCATGTCAACCATATGGCTTGATTTTATGCGCCAACACCTCTCAACGCTTGTCGCCTTATTGGTTCTCATCCCCATAGCGTTTAATATGAATTGGCGTCTTTCAATAGTCTTGGTTGTGCTTGCCATCACCTACGTATTAATTGCACGTTTAGTGATGCGAAAAACAAAAGACGGACAAGCCGCTGTGGAATGCTACCACCACAACCTTTTTAAACATGTCAGTGATTCAATCTCTAATGTTTCCATTGTACAAAGTTATAACCGAATAAAAGAAGAAGCTTCTATACTGCATCAACATACAAATGCTCTGCTTAAAGCACAAAATCCTGTTCTCAATTGGTGGGCGCTCGCCAGTGGCTTAAATCGAATGGCTTCAACAATTTCAATCGTTTGTGTTCTTCTCCTTGGAGCTTTTTTTGTTGCAAAAGATCAATTACGAGTAGGTGAAGTCGTTGCTTTTGTTGGATTTGCACAACTCATGATTAGCCGCCTAGACCAAATGAGCAATTTTATTAATTGTGCAATATCCTCACAAGCAAAACTGCAAGAATTTTTTGAAATGGAAGACTCAACCTTTCATATCAACGAACCGCAAAATCTTCCTTCCCTCCAAAATGTTAAAGGCGCCATACAATTTCATCACGTGACCTATAAATTCCCCAATTCTTCTCAAGGTGTTTTTGATATTTCCTTTGAGGTTAAAGCAGGACAAACTGTTGCAATTGTAGGGCCAACAGGGGCTGGAAAAACAACATTGATCAATCTGTTGCAGCGCGTATACGACCCTACCCTTGGGCATATCTCCATTGATGGAATAAATATATGCTCAATCAATCGCGAATCTTTACGCAAATCTCTAGCAACAGTATTTCAAGACTCGGGTCTTTTCAACCGTACTATTCATGACAATATTTCAATAGGAAAAGCGAGCGCAACAAATGAAGAACTTTATGAAGCAGCAAAAATAGCAGAAGCTCACGATTTTATTCTAAAAAAAGCTGATTGTTATAACACAATGGTGGGCGAACGAGGATCTCAATTATCCGGTGGAGAAAAACAGCGACTAGCAATTGCACGCGCTGTTTTAAAAAATTCCCCTATTCTCATTCTAGATGAAGCAACAAGCGCTCTTGATGTTGAAACAGAAGCACGTGTCAAAGATGCTCTCGATTGCATAAGCCATAACCGCACTACTTTTATTATAGCACATCGCCTCTCAACAGTACGCAATGCTGATGTGATACTCTTTCTGGATCATGGTCACTTAATGGAAAAAGGAAACTTTCAAGAATTGATCGATAAAGGGGGACGTTTCTCTAATTTTTTAAAGGCAAGTGGTTTAACAATCAAACCACCAGAAAGAGAAGGAGAAAATGTTATCCCCTTACATGAAGCCATAGCATCATAAAATTGATACTCTTTTTCAAGCAAAAAAATCCTCCTCAAGATAACAAGAGTTCTTATATATGATACAAGTAAAGAGATTTCTAAAAATGCCACAATTCATTTTAGGTATTTAAGAAAAATATTAAAACAGTTTAGTATTTTCTCTGCTATTGCAATTTTACTAGATTAGAACAAAAATATTTTCCTATATCTGTGCATATTGACGAGTATACATTCTCATTTAGGGAAAATGTAAAGGTAAAAACAATTTCCAGTTTTATCGTCTTCTTTTTACTCAGCTTTACGAATTTCAAAACGAACTAAAGAAACATCTTTTAAATAATGAATATTATGTATTGCTTTGCACTTTTGTTTATCACGTTCTTTATAGTCCTCTCATAAAGAACAGAACATCATTGTTTTGCACATTCATATGACTTTTTTAAGAAACATTTTTCAATGCTCTTAAGCCCATTTCACAACGACATTCGTGAGTGGTTTTGATTAATTTAACATACCCAGAATTTGAAATAATAAAATCCTACGAATATTCGTAGCTCTTATTCAAAAGATAAAACGATAAATTATCATTATAACTCAATGTATTAAAGCAATTTTATCATAAATAAATTAAATATTAATCTAAATCTTTAGATTTATGTGATATTCCTTTGATTTATATTGATAATTCATTACTTTATAACTTTAAATAAAGATTTATAAAGATAGGAGAATATTCTTTTCAAAACCTTTTAATAATAAACCAAAAAACTGTGTACATAACAAGCAAAATGAAAACAATAGCTCTAAGATATAACAACTCTTTTATAAGCCTTTTCAAGGAAAGAGATTTTATTCATTTGAAAACTAATCGAATAATGACAGCTTATAACTTTATAAGGAGAATCGTATGCAATAAATCTTGATTTTTCCTTTCATAAAAAGAGAGGTTTCTTTAAAAAATCTATAAGAGCAACACAATAACTAGTCTTCCTAGTAAAAGAATACACAGCAAAGCATGAAGTGCTGAATAATCTATCTTATCTTAAAAAGGTGACTCCTGAAACGCTTGGACGTTATAAAGACAAACACTGTTTTTATCTTTACAATTGTATTTTTCCCCAATTACGCTGTATCTGCATTTCAGAAATACACCAGACAGATATTCATGATACATAGATGCCAACCCAATATAACAATGTAAAAAATACCTATGCAGAATGATTTCATTCTTTAATTTTTTTCAAGAAAATCTTTTAGTGCCGCAAATGCCTCATCAGCTTTGTTCCCCTCAGGACCACCAGCCTGCGCCATATCAGGACGGCCACCTCCACCTTTACCACCAAGCATCTCTGAAAGAATACGAACGAGATCTACAGCATTTAACTTATCCGTTAAATCATCCGTAACGCCGACAACAGCACTCCCTTTTCCATCCTCCGAGACACTAATAAATGCAACCACTCCAGATCCGATTTGTTTTTTCTCAGAATCGACGAGCGCCTTAAGATCCCGTGGTAAAATATTTTTAACAACGCGTCCGGTAAAAGAAAACCCATTGATGATGATAATATCACCTTGGCTCCTTTCTGTTATTCCACCACTCAACATCATTTTCTTGCGTACATCATTCAATTCTTTTTCAAGTTTACGACGATCATCAAGCAAAATTCGCACCCGTTCTTCCACACCAGCAGAAGAAGTTTTTAAAAGATCAGCAATTTCATGAATACGTTCATCTTGGCGGCTAAGATAAAGACGTGCTTCTTTGCCTGTTAAAGCTTCAATACGCCGCACTCCAGCTGAAACAGAACTTTCAGAAACAATATGAATCAAACCGATATCACCTGTTCGCTCCACATGTGTACCTCCACAAAGCTCAATTGACCAACGCTTTTTAAATCCTCCCTTTTCAAATGGCTCCCCCATAGAAACAACGCGAACTTCATCACCATATTTTTCACCAAACAATGCCATGGCACCTTCAGAAATTGCATCATCTACAGCCATGAGGCGCGTTATTACTTTACTATTTTGCAAAATAATCTCATTGGCTAAATCTTCTATTTTTTTCAACTCTTCTGGTGAAACGGATTTTGGATGTGAAAAATCAAAACGCAACCGATCTGGCGATACAAGAGAGCCCTTTTGTGTAACATGGTCCCCCAATGTTTGGCGTAAAGCTTCGTGTAACAAATGAGTAGCAGAGTGATTCGCGCGAATTTTCTTACGACGAACAATATCAACCGTTAATTCTACACAATCAGACCTCGATGCCTGACCAGATTTCATCTCCCCAATATGGATAAAAACACCATCACCCTTTCTTTGGGTATCATGCACCTTAAAAATAAAATTTTCACCAGAAATGATACCGGTATCACCAATTTGCCCACCAGATTCACCATAAAAAGGTGTCTGATTAACAACAAGCATAGCTTTCTGATCTGAAGAAATATGATCAACAATTTTACCATCACATACAAGAGCTGTAAGAATACCTTTCGCTGTCTCAGTTTCATAACCTAAAAACTCTGTGGCCCCCACTTGATCACGAACAGAAAACCAGATTTTCTCTGTTACAGCTTCTCCAGAACCAGACCAATTGGCACGTGCTTCCTCTTTTTGGCGTTCCATCGCTTTATCAAAAGCACCAACGTCAACAGATATTCCGCGACGACGAAGAACATCTTGCGTCAAATCAAGCGGAAAACCATAGGTATCATAAAGTTTGAAAGCAACTTCACCATTCAAATAGTCTCCTTCTTTAAGATCGGTACTTGCTTCGTTCAACAAACCAAGTCCTCGTTCAAGCGTTTTACGAAAACGTATTTCTTCTAACCTTAAAGTTTCTGAAATCAAAGATTCAGCACGCACCAACTCAGGATAAGCTTGTCCCATTTCGCGATTTAAAGCAGGCAAAAGTCGCCACATTAAGGGCTCTTTAGCACCAAGAAGATGCGCATGACGCATAGCACGACGCATAATACGACGTAAAACATATCCTCTTCCTTCATTAGAAGGAAGCACACCATCAGCAATCAAAAATGCCGATGAGCGAAGATGATCAGCAATGACACGATGGCTGGCAATAAAATCACCCTTTGCCTCAATCCCTGTAATTTCTTCTGATGCAGCAATTAATGCACGAAAAAGATCAATGTCATAATTATCATGAACGCCCTGTAAAACAGCAGCAATACGCTCTAATCCCATGCCTGTATCAATAGAAGGGTGAGGTAAGTTAACACGTTTTTCCTTGGAAACTTGCTCATACTGCATAAAAACAAGATTCCAAATCTCAATAAAGCGATCACCATCTTCTTCCATACTTCCAGGAGGACCGCCCCAGATTTCATCACCATGATCATAAAAAATCTCCGAACAAGGCCCACAAGGGCCTGTTTCTCCCATCGACCAAAAATTATCAGCTGTCGCAATACGGACAATTTTTTCATCTGGAAGACCTGAAATTTTACGCCACAGTTCAGCAGCAACATCATCACTCTGATAAACTGTCACCAACAATTTATCTTTTGGCAGGCAAAATTCCTTTGTTAAAAGATTCCATGATAAAAAAATGGCTTCTTCTTTGAAATAATCACCGAAAGAAAAATTACCCAGCATTTCAAAAAATGTATGATGGCGCGCCGTATATCCAACATTATCAAGATCATTATGCTTTCCACCCGCACGAACACATTTTTGTGCCGTTGTTGCCTGCGTATAAGAAGGTTGTTCAAGTCCAGTAAAAACATTTTTAAACTGCACCATTCCTGCATTTGTAAACATAAGTGTAGGATCATTCCGCGGAACAAGCGGACTAGAAGAAAGAACTTTATGCCCATTACGATGAAAATAATCCAAAAATATTGACCGAATATTATTAACACTATTCATGTTGACACCTGCTCAATACAGCACAAAACCATAAAAGAAAAATCCCCCTCATTAAATTCTCTTCGCCACGCATGGAGTCAATTTAATCAAAAATGGAATATTTGTTTTAAAAAATTGAGAAAAAAATGACTGCGTATTTAAAAACTCAAACAAAAAAACAGAAAAATCTGAAAGGGAAAAAATTATAGACGAAAAAAACACTCCATCAAATGGCTTCATCACTTTCTATATTTTCTGACCCTGCATTTTCTAACAGTTCAATCGCAATCAAACCAGCATTTTGGCGCAAAGCTGCTTCAATCTCTGTAGCTATTTCCACATGTTCACGTAAAAACTGCTTTGCATTCTCACGCCCCTGTCCTAAACGCTGAGAATTATAAGAAAACCATGCACCAGATTTTTCCACAACACCAACCTTGACACCCAAATCAATCAATTCACCTACTTTGGAAATACCTTCACCATAAATAATATCAAACTCAACCTGCTTAAATGGAGGTGCCAATTTATTTTTCACCACTTTAACGCGCGTCTGATTACCAACGATTGAATCCCTATCTTTAATGGATCCAATGCGACGAATATCTAAACGAACAGAAGCATAAAACTTTAAAGCGTTTCCACCCGTTGTCGTTTCAGGAGAACCAAACATCACACCAATTTTCATGCGAATTTGATTAATAAAAACAACCATACAGTTAGAGCGAAAAATTGCTGCGGTTAATTTTCGTAACGCTTTACTCATTAACCGAGCTTGCAATCCGGGCAAAGCATCACCCATTTCACCGTCAATTTCTGCTCGCGGAGTTAAAGCTGCGACAGAATCCACAACAAGCACATCAACTGCACCAGAACGAACCAACGTTTCTGTAATTTCCAATGCCTGTTCACCGGTATCTGGCTGAGAAATGAACAAGTTTTCTAAATCAACACCAAGCTTACGCGCATAAATAGGATCAAGCGCATGCTCTGCATCAATAAAAGCACAAATCCCACCACCTTTCTGTGCCTCAGCAATAGCATGGAGAGCCAATGTTGTTTTCCCAGAACTTTCTGGTCCATAAATCTCAACAATACGCCCCTTCGGTAATCCACCAATCCCTAAAGCAATATCCAAGGATAACGACCCTGTTGGAATTGTTTCAATTTCAACAACCTGCTCTTTTTGCCCAAGACGCATAATCGAGCCTTTACCAAAAGAACGTTCAATTTGTGAGAGAGCAGCATCGAGAGCTTTTGTTTTATCCACGATTATATCCTTGACCGAATTCATAATAACCTAAAAATTTAGTGTACACTGTACTTTTAATTTAACTAAAGGCTTGAGTTTAGATTTTCACAGACTATTTCCATTCCTATCTCCACATTATGCCCATAAACATTCATGACCATCACAATAAAGAATTGGCATTGCTTATCTTATGACACATAATAAACTCTAATAAAGTAATATCTCTATGGGAGCATAGTTAACATATTTATATCTCTCTAGAAAAGGAACAATTTAATTTTAAACACAATGTTCTACAGCCCTTCTGCTTATCCCTTTGATTAAATACTTGAGAGACTAAGAATTCTCCTGCTATTGATCACAAAAAAACGCATCATCAATCAACCTCATACCCTATTGCATCGAAGAACAAAACGCCATTGTGTTGCATATTCATACACTTGATTTAAGAAACATCTCTCAAAACTTCTAAGCTCGTTTTGTGACAACACCTATGAATGTGGTATACTACAAAACCCTTTAGGCGCCACCATCTTTACTCTATGGAAGGAGAAAGCCGGCACCCATCACACTATTTATCATCCCCCAATGTTGCAACAGTTCTCGGCACTTGAGACAATTCATAAGAAGGATTTTTAGTCCTTTCTTGTACAGTTTTTATCACACGGTAATCCTGCTTGTAACATGCAAGTAAATGATTTGATTGATTCAACAAATAACAGACTTGGGATGAGAGAAATTTACGGTATTTGAAACTTTCATTCAACTTACGAAACAGTCTATTATTATAAGTCAATATATTATTTAATAAAACCAAAAAAAATAAAGCAGCTTAAAAGTTGAATGATATATTTAAATTTGAAAAACTATGTACTTTCGAAGATATCAAAAAAAATCTCTACAAGCAATGCAATAAATGTTTAAAATATAAGCTAAATTTCTCATACAATAACATAAGAGATCAATAAAAAACGTATTTCAACTCAAATTTTATTTTGATCTTTACGTTTTTTGCGCAACTGTTGCCACCACTCAAGACGTTTCACAATTTCACGCTCAAAACCACGCTCAACTGGTTTATAATAACTCTGACGCCCAAGTTTTTCGGGAAAATATTCTTGTCCTGAAAAAGCGTCTGGTTCATCATGGTCATAACAATAACCACTTCCATACCCTTCTTCCTTCATAAATTTCGTAGGAGCATTAAGAATATGCTTAGGAGGTGATAAAGAGCCATTTTTGCGCGCACAACGCAGTGCTGCTTTATACGCGAGATATGCTGCATTTGACTTTGGCGCAGTTGCAACATAAAGACATGCTTGCGCCAAAGCCAACTCTCCTTCTGGTGATCCTAAATAATCATAGGCATCTTTTGCTGCATTACAAATGACAAGAGCTTGAGGATCCGCCAAACCAATATCTTCAACAGCCATACGAACCAATCTTCGCCCAATATAGAGAGGATCTTCACCAGCATCCAACATACGTGCCAAATAATAAAGCGCAGCATCAGGATCAGATCCACGAACGGATTTATGCAACGCTGAAATGAGATTATAATGCCCATCTCGTCCTTTATCATAAATGGGCGCACGACGCTGAATAACTTTTTGCAAAGCAACAACATCAAGAATCTCTCCCAATGGAGCAATAGACCAAACTTCCTCTGCCAATGTTAACGCTACCCGCGCATCACCATCAGACATCTCTATCAAAACGTCTCTGGCATCATTATCCAAGGGAAGAATTTTTCCCTCCACTTCTTCAGCACGCTTCAAAAGCATGTCCAAACTTTCATGATCATGAGAAAGAAATGTTAAAACACGTGCACGCGAAAGAAGGGCAGCATTCAGTTCAAAAGAAGGATTTTCGGTTGTTGCACCTATAAGTACCACAGTACCCTCTTCCATCACAGAAAGAAAACTATCCTGCTGAGCACGATTAAACCGATGAATTTCATCAACAAAGAGAAGTGTTTTATCCCCAGATATAAAACGCCTCTGCGCAACTTCAAAAATCTTTTTAAGTTCAGAAACTCCTGTAAAAATAGCAGAAACCTGTTCAAACGCGAAATTTGTTTCAAGGGCTAACAAACGTGCAACGGTCGTTTTTCCCGTCCCTGGAGGTCCCCAAAAAATCATCGATCCAATTGAGCCAGTTGCCGCCATACGTGAAAGCAAACCATCCTCTCCAATCAAATGCTTTTGTCCCACAACATCATTGAGAGAACAAGGGCGCATTCTTTCTGCAAGTGGCTGATTTTTATTAACTTGAAAATCAAACGACGAAGTAAAAAAATCTTTCTTCAAAAAAAACCTCAACGAATAAATTGGCGAATATACATACCATCACGTTCATATTCCAATTGCCACATATTTGAGCGACCTTGCATAAGAACCTTTTTCAACTGATGAACTGTTTGAATTTTATGGCCATTTACAACACGTAGAATATCTCCTGACTGAAAAATTCCAGCTGCATTGCTCATTTCCTCAAGATTGGTAATCACAACCCCTTTTGCAGATATAGGAAGATGAAAACGTCGACTATTTTGCGGTGTTAAATCTAACACCTCAGCACCAGCAAGAGGACTGTCACCCGTAATTTTTTCAGATTTTAAAAATGCAGTTTCTGATATTGATGAAACTGTTATTTGTGTTTTTAAAGTTTTTCCACTTCGTAAATATTCCAAGGCAAGACTATGCTCAACGTCAGCTGTCATAAAACGATAACCAAGACTATCTGGACTGTCAACGCGTACCCCCTGCACACTCAAAATAACATCACCTACTTTCAATCCAGCTTTTTCAGCAGGACTATCTTTGATAACTTCAATAATCAGAGCACCATAGGGACGTTCTAAACCTAAACCACCAGCAATATCAGGTGTAACATTTTGAAAAGAAGCCCCAATATAAGGCGGCACAAAATATTTTCCACCGCGTTTAACAGTATTAAGCATTACTTTTACAAGATTAACTGGAATAGCAAAACCAATCCCTACCGAACCACCGGAACGCGAATAAATAGCCGTATTAATTCCGATTAACTGACCTTTCATATCAATTAAAGCGCCACCAGAATTCCCTGGATTAATGGCTGCGTCTGTTTGAATAAAAAAGTCAAAATCAGAAATCCCAACACGTGTACGCGCTTGCGCTGAAACAATACCACTTGTAACTGTTTGACCAACACCAAAAGGATTACCAATAGCCAGAACAAGATCACCAACTTCAACAGCATCAGAATTTCCCAAAGAAAGAACAGGAAATTGAGCATCTTTTTCCTCAACTTCAAGAATTGCAATATCAGTCGCTTCATCTTTGAGCACAACCTTACTCTCAAACTCCCGCCCATCAGAAAAAGCCACTTTAATTTCGCTTGCATCTTTAATGACGTGGTAATTTGTAACAATCAAACCACGTGCATCAACAATCACCCCTGATCCTAATGACGATTGCTTACGAACAGGAAATTTATTTTGAAAACGACCAAAAAATTGCTCAAAAAATGGATCGCCTTCAAAAGGTGATCGTGCTCTAATTTGTCGAGCTGCATAAATATTTACAACAGATGGAACTGTCTTTTTAACTAAAGGAGAAAATGAAAGAGTGATTTCTGTTTGTGTTTGAGGAACATGAGCATATACATGATCAAATGATATCTGCATCATAATTGCAAAAAAAATCCGCACCCAAAAAGAATACCTCATAATCCACTCCTTATAAAATCAGCACATTCTGTTGAAGATTAATAGAATAAAAAAACGCATCCCCGCAAATTAAGGATCTCTATTAATATTTCATAATAGAGAATAAAAACAACCTATTTGAACAATAAATATTATAAAAATAAGATAATTCAATACTCTATAATTTTCTCTCTGCACCTATTTCTCAACTAAAATAAACTTAAAAATACTCACAAAAAAACCGCCCAAAACAAGGCGGCCTTTAAAAATCCAACAGAATAAAAAAACTCTACGAAGATGTTCCCTTTTCATTCTCAGAAGCCTCCATGCGAGCACGATCCCCAGCACCCTTCGCTTCAACATCACGATCAACAAACTCTATAACAGCCATGGGTGCATTATCACCGGTACGAAACCCCGCTTTCATAATACGCAAATACCCACCGTTGCGTGATGCATAACGTGGCGCAAGCGTATCAAATAATTTTGCAACCTTTCCCGCATCACGAAGTGCTGCAATTGCTTGCCGACGCGCATGCAAACCACCACGCTTACCAAGAGTAACGAGTTTTTCAACAATAGGACGAATTTCTTTAGCTTTTGGAAGCGTTGTCACAATCTGCTCATGCTCGATCAACGAAGTTGCCATATTTGCAAACATCGCTTTACGGTGACTGGCAGTACGATTCAACTTGCGTCCTGACTTACTATGGCGCATAAGCCCTCTCCTTAAATTCTAATTTTAATATTGATCTTCATAACGTTTTGCAAGATCATCAATGTTCTCAGGCGGCCACGCAGGAATTTCCATTCCAAGATGTAAACCCATACACGCCAAAACTTCTTTAATCTCATTCAACGATTTGCGACCAAAATTCGGTGTCCGAAGCATTTCAGATTCTGTTTTTTGAATCAGATCACCAATATAGACAATATTATCATTCTTAAGACAATTTGCCGAACGAACTGAAAGTTCTAATTCATCCACTTTTTTGAGAAGTGCAGGATTAAAAGAAAGCTCAGAATCAACCTCTTCAATAGGCTCCTTCTGTGGCTCTTCAAAGTTAATAAATAACGATAATTGATCCTGAAGAATGCGTGCTGCAAAAGCAACAGCATCCTCTCCATTAACAGCACCATTCGTTTCAATCGTTAAGGTCAATTTATCATAATCCAAAACTTGACCTTCACGCGTATTTTCCACTTTATAAGAAACTTTACGAATTGGTGAATAAAGACTATCAATTGGAATAAGCCCTATACGTGCATCATCAACACAATTACGATCAGATGGAACATAACCCTTTCCTGTGTTGACAATAAATTCCATACGAATCTCAGCATCTTCATCAAGAGTACAAATAACATGATCTGGATTTAGAATTTCCATATCCCCGACTGTACTGATATCTCCCGCTTTCACGACACCAGGCCCCTCTTTATAAACGACGACACGTTTAGGCCCTTCTTCTTCCATACGAAGCGCAATTTCTTTTATATTCAGAATAATATCCGTAACATCCTCACGCACACCTGGAATCGATGAAAATTCATGCAAGACACCGTCAATCTGCACAGCAGTAATAGCAGCACCACGAAGCGAAGATAACAACACGCGACGAAGCGCATTTCCTAAGGTTAAACCAAAACCACGCTCAAGAGGCTCAGCAATCACACTTATAATATTTGGATTATCATGTGCACATGATTCAACCTTATTGGGTTTAATAAGTTCCTGCCAGTTTTTCTGGATCATATTTTTATTCCCGTTCTTTAGTTCCGTTACCATTCAATCGTAACGACCAATGTGAACATCAGAGAAATCTCCGACAACAAAAAACAACACCCAATTAAACACGCCGCCTTTTCCGTGGACGACATCCATTATGAGGAATTGGTGTTACATCGCGAATAGAAGTAATGACAAAACCAACAGATTGCAATGCACGTAGAGCAGATTCACGCCCTGATCCAGGCCCACAAACTTCGACTTCCAAAGAACGCATACCATGCTCTTGCGCTTTTCTTGCACAATCCTCCGCAGCAACTTGAGCAGCAAAAGGTGTCGATTTACGCGCACCTTTAAACCCCTGAGCCCCAGCAGATGACCAAGCAATTGCATTACCCTGAGCATCAGTAATAGTAATCATTGTGTTATTAAATGTTGAATTAATATGCACAACACCCGATGAAATATTCTTACGTTCGCGACGACGAACACGTGTGGCTTCCTTGGCCATAATTTCCCTTTCAACGATCTCATCACTGCCGTAACATCAGCAGCTCCACCTTTTTTTCCTTGTCAAACAAATCAAACAAGAAAAAATAATATATAAAAACCTTCCACAAAGGCCCTTATTTCTTCTTACCAGCAATTGCCTTAGCCGGACCTTTACGCGTACGGGCATTCGTATGTGTACGCTGTCCTCGGACAGGCAAAGACCGGCGATGACGCAATCCTCGATAACAACCAAGGTCCATCAAACGCTTAACATTCATAGCAACCTCACGACGAAGATCACCTTCAACTTGATAGCCCTGATCTATAGCCTCACGAATCTGCAGCACCTCAGCATCTGAAAGCTCATGCACACGACGCCCCAAAGGAATGCCAACTCTTTCAATAATTTCTTGAGCAAATTTTGGTCCAATCCCGTGGATATATTGAAGCGCAATAATTACACGCTTATTTGTCGGGATATTGACGCCAGCAATACGAGCCACGCCTACTCTCCTTAGTTATTTTGACAAATTGTTATAAAATACCTGATATACCTTACAGAAAAAAATAGACTCAGAAAAAAATTCTTCCGAATCCTCTTATTTCACTAAAATAAATTAAATTTACTTCTGATAGATTTCATCTCAAAAGTCAACTCTTTTCATTTATTTCTAAAAAAAATCTCATGAAAGAAAACTTCTAATCATACGTGTCACTTCAGCAACACCAATCATTCCATCAACAACTTTCAACATTCCCCTCTCTGAATAAAACTTTGATAAGGGAGCTGTTTTTTCACGATATTCCACTAATCTTTTTGCAAAAGCAACAGGATTGTCATCTAAACGAACCTGTCCACCAGCCGCTATTGTTTCCTCAACACGCTTCTTCATACGTTCAATCAACACGTCTTCATCAACACACAACTCAATAACAGCATTAAGCCGCGTATTTTTTGAATCCAGTATCTGTTGCAACGCTTCCGCCTGCCCCACAGTTCGCGGATATCCATCCAAAACAAAACCGTTTACACAATCAGCTTCATCAATCCGATCTGATACGATTTGGTTAACAATACTATCAGGAACCAAAGCACCAGAACTTATAATAGCTTTAGCTTTTTTACCAATCTCCGTTTCTTTGGCAATCACCTCACGCAACATATCCCCTGTTGATAAATGAGGAATGTTATATTCCTCAGTCAACATTTTTGCTTGCGTACCTTTTCCCGCTCCAGGAGGACCTAAAAGAATAACTCTCATCGATTCCTTCTACCTCCACGAAGTTTTGATTTTTTTATCAACCCTTCATATTGGTGGGCAACAAGATGCCCCTGAATTTGAGCAACCGTATCAAGTGTAACAGTAACAACAATCAACAAGGATGTTCCCCCAAGATAAAAAGGAACCTGTAATGCAGATATCATAAATTCAGGTAACAAACAAACCAAGATAATATAAACAGCGCCCACAACAGTAATACGCGTCAAAACGTAATCAATATATTCGGCTGTACGCTCACCTGGACGAATCCCTGGAATAAAACCAGAATGCTTTTTCAACTGATCTGCAGTATCACTTGGATTAAACACAATAGCTGTATAAAAAAAGCAAAAAAACGCCATTAAAAATGCATAAACAATCATATAAAGTGGCTGTCCATGACCAAGAGCATAAGAAATCTCCTGAACCCATTGTGGCATTTTATCAGAAAAATTATTAATAGTGGCAGGCAATAATAATAAAGATGAAGCAA
The DNA here is from genome assembly GCF_042195355.1 of Bartonella sp. CL266QHHD. NCBI lineage: Bacteria > Pseudomonadati > Pseudomonadota > Alphaproteobacteria > Hyphomicrobiales > Bartonellaceae > Bartonella > Bartonella sp. CL266QHHD. The sequence goes on along the minus strand of NZ_JBHIOD010000062.1, from coordinate 11,156 downwards.
AAATAGGTGGAATAACACCAGCAGTATTCAACTTTAAAGGAAGATGCGACATATCTCCTTGAAACATTTGATTACCGACCTGACGTTTCGGATATTGGATAAGAATTCGCCGTTGTGCACGCTCTATAAAAACAATAAGCCCAATAACCAAAACAGCAATAAGAACGATTCCTATTAAAAGAAAAGTTGATAAATCAGCCTGACTATGAGCTGTCAAAAGCTGAGCAAAAGTAGAAGGAAAGTTGGCTACAATCCCTGTAAAAATGATAAGAGAAACCCCATTACCAACACCACGTGACGTAATTTGCTCGCCAAGCCACATAAGAAACATCGTTCCGCCAACAAGTGTAATAACAGAAGAAAAACGAAACATAAGACCTGGTTCTAAAACAATTTGAAGCCCCGACCCTATACCGCTTTCAAGCGCAACCGCAATACCAAAAGCTTGTAGAATTGCCAATACGACTGTTACATAACGCGTATATTGATTGATAATCTTACGACCTAAATCCCCTTCTTTTTTAAGAGTCTCCAAAGAAGGAATAATAGATGTTAACAATTGCACAATAATAGATGCCGATATATAAGGCATGATACCCAGCGCAAAAATAGCCATACGCCCAACGGCACCTCCAGCAAACATATTAAAGAGTCCTAATACACCAGACGCGTGATGTTCAAATGTTTGCCGCAAAGCATCGATATTGATACCTGGAAGAGAGATGTAAGTGCCAAAACGATATACAAGAAGCGCCAACAGAGTAAACCAGATGCGTTTCTTTAATTCAGTTGCACGCGAAAAGGTACCGAAGTTTATATTGGAAGCAAATTGCTCTGCTGCTGATGCCATAAAACGTCTCCACTTTACACTCCAGTTCTTTAAATCACAGAAGTATAATCCTAAAATTCACATACGCATACACAAATAAATGCAGAACTTAAACAAGTCTCCACAAAAGATCCCACAAAACAAATATAATTCTTCTTTAGGTCTCTATTCATATTAAAAAAATTATCGAGCAATATCAGGAAAAATGACCTGACCACCCACTTTTTCAATCTTAACACGAGCAGCTTGTGAAGCACCAGAAACATGAAAGGTAATCTTAGCCTTCAAATCACCATCAGAAAGAAGACGAACCCCATCTTTTTCACGACGAATAATACCAGACTCTTTCAAAGCAATCATATCAACAGGCTTTTCAATATTCAACTTACCCGCATCAACTGCCAACTGAATACGTCCTAGTGAAACTTCATTGTAGGTTTTGGCAAAGAAATTTCTAAATCCACGTTTTGGCAAACGACGATAGATAGGCATTTGCCCACCTTCAAAACCATTAAGGGAAACACCAGAACGTGACTTTTGCCCTTTTACACCACGACCACCAGTCTTACCCATACCGGAACCAATGCCACGCCCAACACGCTTACGATTTTTTATTGCGCCTTCGCAATCACGCAGTTCATTGAGTTTCATATATAATACTCCCGCAACCCTTAACCTTCATCTATAACGCGAACAAGATGCCGAACCCGAGCAATCATACCCCGCACACAAAGTGTATCATCTAAAACGCGCCGACGACGCATTTTATTTAGTCCAAGCCCCTTTAAGGTTGCACGCTGAATCTGTGAGTTTCGAATAGGGCTTCCAATTTGCTCCACCGTCACAGTTTTATTACTCTGAGATTTTTTCTGAACCATTTCCTAATTCCTTTTCTGATAATCTCAGAAACTACCCTTCTAGGTCGACTAAATGGCGACGACGCGCCTGCAAAGTCGAATATTTTATACCACGTTGAGCAGCAATATCTCTAGGATGCATTTGATGTTTCAATGCATCAAATGTTGCACGAACCATGTTATAAGGATTCGATGAACCTAGCGATTTTGCAACGACATCCTGCATACCAAGAGCTTCAAAAATAGCACGCATCGGTCCCCCAGCAATAATACCAGTACCAGCAGAAGCCGAACGTAGCAAAACACGCCCAGCTCCGTGACGACCTTCAAGATCATGATGCAATGTACGGCCAGACCGAAGCGGAACATAAATCATCCCACGCTTTGCAGATTCCGTTGCTTTACGAACGGCTTCGGGAACTTCGCGGGCTTTACCATGTCCAAAACCCACACGTCCTTTTTGATCTCCAACGACAACAAGAGCAGCAAAACCAAAACGCCGACCACCTTTTACAACTTTAGCAACACGATTGATATGAACGAGCCTATCGACAAATTCATTATCGCGTTCTTCTCTATCACCACGTTCTTTTTGTGCCATTCCTCATTCCTTTTTCTTTTCCGGAAGCACGATAACAAAGTCCCTCACAAAACTGGAAGAACTTAAACGAAAAACTCTAAACTCTCCTTACTCATTCATAAATAAGAAATTTTAGAAATTCAAACCACCTTCACGAGCAGCCTCAGCTAAAGCTTTGACGCGACCATGGTACACATACGCTCCACGATCAAAAACCACCTCATTAACACCCGCTTTCTTCGCACGCTCAGCAATTAACTTACCAACAGCAAAAGCTGCCTTTTTATCAGCACCACTCTTTAACGACTTTTTTAAATCACTTTCAAGAGTAGAGGCTGAAACAAGTGTACATCCCCGCAAATCATCGATAACTTGAGCATAAATGTTCTGATTTGAACGATAAACACTAAGCCGAGGACGATCATGAGAAACCATTTTAATTCTACGACGAACACGCCTTGCACGACGCTGGATAATGTCCTTAGATGAAACCATAATACAAAATCCTTATTTCTTTTTACCTTCTTTACGGAAGATACGTTCATCTGCATGCTTAACACCCTTACCTTTATAAGGTTCAGGCCTACGATACTCCCGAATCTCCGCTGCAACTTGTCCAACTTGCTGTTTATCAATTCCAGAAACAACAATTTCTGTTGGCTTAGGAACAGTCACAGTAACACCCGACGGAACTTTATAAACCACATCATGCGAAAAGCCCAGAGATAGTTGAACATCCTTACCCTGCAAAGCAGCACGATAACCAACCCCATTAATCTCCAACCTCTTTTCAAAACCATCTTTCACACCACAAAAAATGTTCTCAATCATTGAGCGCGACATCCCCCATTTAGAACGCGCATCTTTTGACTGATCCCGCGGCATAACTGATATGATATTTTCCTCAAGTTTGACTAAGACTTCATCATTGACGACGTAACTCAGCTCACCTTTTGGACCTTTTGCCTTAACCAGCTGACCTTCAACAGTAGCAGTAACTCCAGAAGGAATTGAAATGGGTTTCTTTCCAATACGAGACATTGTTCTAACCTACTTTTTCTTCCGTTTTCTTGACATAACTTAGAAAACACGACAAAGGAGTTCTCCACCAACATTCTGTTCACGCGCCTCATGATCTGCCATGACGCCTTTAGGAGTCGATAAAATCGAAATACCAAGGCCATTAGCCACCTGTGGAAGTGACTTAGCAGAAACATACACACGACGCCCTGGCTTTGATACACGTGCAATCTCACGAATAGCAGCCAGCCCTTCAAAATACTTCAATTCGATTTCAATCTCAGCTTTCCCATCACCTAAATCAATTTGATTATATCCGCGAATATAACCTTCCGACTGAAGAACATCAAGAACGTGCGCACGAAGCTTCGAAGCTGGAGTAACTACTTTACCTTTTTTACGACCAAGTGCATTACGAATACGTGTTAACATATCACCAAGAGGATCTGACATAGACATTAAATAATCTCCTCTTACCAACTAGATTTTACAATACCAGGAATATAGCCAATAGAGCCAAGCTCACGCAACGCAATTCGCGACATTTTTAATTTACGATAATAAGCCCGCGGACGACCTGAAACCTCACAGCGATTACGAATACGAACTTTCGAAGAATTACGCGGTAACTCTGCCAACTGAACAGAAGCTTTAAAACGTTCTTCAAGAGAAACCTTCTGATCCATAACTATTGCTTTCAAACGTGCACGACGGGCAGCATAACGCTTTACCATCACCTCACGACGCTTATTTTTTTCAACGGCACTTACTTTGGCCATAATTTCACCTCACTATGTTTGCCGTTACGAACGAAAAGGAAAATTAAAAGCACGCAATAATTCACGAGCCTCATCATCCGTTTTTGCTGTCGTACAAACGATAATATCCATGCCCCAAATTTGATCAACTTTATCATAGTTGATTTCTGGAAACACAATGTGTTCTTTAATACCCATAGCAAAATTGCCACGACCATCAAAACTCTTTGGATTTAAACCACGAAAGTCACGAACCCGCGGAAGAGCAATCGTAACAAGACGATCTAAAAACTCAAACATACGATCTTTACGCAATGTAACTTTAGCCCCAAGAGGCATTCCTTCACGAACCTTAAAGGTCGCAATAGAATTACGCGCACGCGTAACAACAGCCTTCTGCCCCGTTATTAGCCCTAAATCCTCAGCAGCAAGGGAAGGCTTCTTCGAATCAGCAGTTGCTTCACCTATGCCCATATTTATTACAACTTTATCAATCCGCGGAATTTGCATCGCATTTCTGTAATTAAACTTCTCTTGAAGCGCTTTACGAATCACTTCAAAATAATGCGCTTTCATACGCGGTACTTGTCTTTCCTCAGCCATTAATCAACTCTCCCGAACGCTTGGCAAAACGCACCTTATTACCATCTGCATTCATACGAAAGCCTACACGTGTAGGCTTACCATCTTTAGGATCAACAATCGCCAAATTAGACAGATGAATCGGAGCTTCTTTAGAAATAATTCCAGCCTCTTGCTTCTGCGTTTGACGTTGATGACGTTTAATCATATTAATCCCACGAACAAAAGCCTTATTCTCTTTTGGACTAACCTTAATTACTTCACCACTACATCCTTTATCCTTACCGGACAAAACAACAACTTTATCACCTTTTCGAATCTTCTGCATAACATTTACTCCTTATAGAACTTCAGGAGCAAGCGAGATGATCTTCATATGATTCCTACCACGCAATTCGCGGGGAACAGGTCCAAAGATACGAGTACCAATCGGCTCTTTTTTATTATCCACTAAAACCGCAGCATTACTATCAAAACGAATGACACTACCATCTGCGCGACGAATATCCTTAGCAGTACGAACCACAACAGCTTTCATAACATCACCTTTTTTAACACGGCCACGAGGAATTGCATCCTTAACCGAAACAACAATAATGTCACCGACCGAAGCATATTTCCGCTTTGAACCGCCTAACACCTTGATGCACATGACACGACGCGCTCCAGAATTATCAGCAACGTCGAGATTTGTTTGCATCTGAATCATGACTGGCCACCTTCTCTTAACACATATATCCGATTGTACCTTTTATACACTCGGATTTGCCTGCCAAATAACGATAAATTCATCGCCTTCAAATTTATCAATGATAAAAACACTGTTAAATTCTAAAACAATAAACTTAACCCATTACGCTACATTGTCTTTTACAACAATCCAACATTTATCTTTCGAAATTGGTCTAGATTCTTGAATAGAAACTTGATCCCCAATCTTGAATTGGTTGTTTTCGTCATGCGCTTTATAATTTTTAGACTGCCGAACAGTCTTCTTAAGAAGCGGATGAGAATAACGGCGTTCAACTTTGACAACAACAGTCTTATCACTTTTGTCGCTAATAACAACACCCTGCAAAACGCGTTTAGGCATCTCTTATTTCCTTAAACCTTAGTTTCACTTATCTTTTGACGAAGAAAAGTTTTAATACGCGCAATATCACGACGAACTTGTCTAACACGCGCAGTCTTTTCTAATTGACCTGTTGCTTTTTGAAAACGCAAATTAAATTGCTCTTTCTTTAACTTAGCCAATTCATCTTTCATTTGGTCGAGCGTTTGCGCCCGTAATTCTGTGGCTCTCATCGCTTAACCTCATTATTCAGCAATACGCTGGATGAAACGCGTTTTTATAGGCAACTTTGCAGCACCCAACCTTAGCGCTTCACGTGCAACATCTTCCGGAACTCCATCAAGCTCAAACATGACGCGCCCAGGAGCAACACGTGCAGCCCAATAATCAACACTTCCCTTACCTTTACCCATACGAACTTCAGTCGGTTTAGATGTAACCGGAAGATCTGGAAAAATGCGAATCCACACACGACCAGAACGCTTCATATAACGTGTAATCGCACGACGCGCCGCTTCAATTTGACGAGCAGTAACCCGCTCCGGCTCAACAGCCTTCAAACCGTAGGCACCGAAATTCAAATCCGTACCACCCTTCGCAGAACCGTGAATACGGCCTTTGAACTGTTTACGGAACTTTGTGCGCTTTGGCTGCAACATTGTTCTCTACTCCAAATTTTAGTTCAATCTCAAAAACTAAGCATTTTCGCGGCGACGATTCGATGAAGAACCAGATTGATCAGCTTCCGTAGCACGACGTTCTGAAGCCATCGGATCATGCTCAAGAATCTCACCCTTAAAGACCCAAACTTTAATACCACAAATACCATAAGCGGTCTTAGCTTCTGCTGTACCGTAATCAACATCAGAACGCAAGGTATGAAGTGGAACACGACCTTCACGATACCATTCCATACGAGCAATTTCAGCACCACCAAGACGGCCAGAACAATTGATACGAATACCTTCCGCACCAAGACGCATAGCAGACTGAACAGCACGCTTCATTGCACGACGAAAAGCAACACGACGCTCTAACTGTTGAGCAATTGATTGCGCAATAATTGTCGCATCAATCTCCGGTTTACGAATCTCCACAATATTCAATGAAGTTTCAGCATCCGTCATTTCTGAAAGCTTACGACGAAGCTTTTCGATATCAGCACCTTTTTTACCAATAATCAAACCAGGACGTGCAGAATGAATCGTAATACGACACTTCTTATGAGGACGCTCAATAACAACCTTAGAAATAGCCGCCTGTTTAAGCTCCTCAAGCACATATGAACGAATTTTCAAATCTTCATGAAGAAGGCGCCCATATTCACCACTATCAGCATACCAACGAGAGTCCCAAGTCCGATTAACACCAAGACGAAGTCCTATTGGATTGATCTTCTGCCCCATTACGCGGCCTCCACTTTTTCGGTAACTTCACGAACAATAACAGTAAGATGCGAAAATGGACGTTCAATTCTACTAGCACGCCCTCGACCACGAACATGAAAGCGCTTCATCACTATCGACTTACCAACATAAGCTTCCGCCACAACAAGCGAATCAATATCAAGATCGTGGTTATTTTCTGCATTTGCAATTGCTGATTCAAGCGTTTTTTTCACAGTAGCAGCAATACGCTTGCGTGAAAACATCAAATCAGCGAGCGCTACATTAACTCTTTTACCACGAATCATTGCAGCAACTAAATTAAGCTTCTGCGGACTAACACGAATTGTCCGCGTGACAGCTCTTGCTTCATTATCTTTAAGCTGGCGCGAAACTTTAGCTTTTCCCATTCCTACTTCCTCTTCGCTTTTTTATCGGCACCATGACCATAATAAGTCCGGGTAGGAGCGAACTCACCAAACTTATGCCCAACCATCTCTTCAGAAACAGAAACAGGAATATGCTTATTACCGTTGTAAACACCAAAAGTTAAACCAACAAATTGCGGTAAAATAGTAGAGCGACGACTCCATATTTTTATAACTTCATTGCGCCCACTTGCACGTACCTTCTCTGCTTTACCAAGAAGATAGCCGTCAACAAACGGACCTTTCCACACTGAACGAACCACTTCAGACTACCTTTCTCATTTCTTGCGTTGATGACGCGTACGCATAATAAATTTATCAGTGGCTTTATTGGAGCGCGTACGCTTACCTTTCGTAGGTTTACCCCAAGGAGATACTGGATGGCGCCCCCCCGATGTACGACCTTCACCACCACCGTGCGGATGATCAACGGGGTTCATAGCAACACCACGAACATGTGGACGTTTACCACGCCAACGTGACCGACCCGCCTTACCATCATTAATATTCCCATGATCAGGATTTGAAACAGCGCCAACAGTTGCAAAACAACTACTCGGAACCAAACGCTGTTCACCAGAATTTAAACGAAGAATAGCCATACCATGATCTCGTCCAACCAACTGCGCATAAGCACCTGCTGAACGCGCAATCTGCCCTCCTTTTCCTGGCTTCATCTCAACATTATGAATAATTGTGCCTACAGGCATATTACCAAGAGGCATAGCATTACCTGGTTTAACATCCACATTTAAACCAGCCATAACAGAATCACCAACACCAAGACGCTGTGGCGCAAGAATATAACTCAATTGCCCATCCTCATAGCGGATTAAAGCAATAAAAGCGGTACGATTAGGATCGTATTCTAAACGCTCAACCTTTGCTGAAACATCACGTTTAAGACGCTTAAAGTCGACAAACCGATAACTACGTTTATGTCCACCACCCTGAAAACGAGCAGTAACACGACCGCGATTATTACGTCCACCCTTTGAAGACAAACCTTCAGTTAACATCTTTATAGGTTTTCCCTTATAAAGACAAGAACGTTCCACAATAACAAGCTGACGCTGCCCAGGTGTAGTTGGATTAAATTGCTTAAGTGCCATTATTCCTATCTCCGAGCCTCTTAAAGACCTGTCGAAACGTCGATAGTCTGACCACTGGCCAGAGTTACGATCGCTTTTTTGACATCACTCTGCCGACCAACTATACCTTTGAAACGCTTCACTTTACCCTTACGGACTATCGTGTTAACTGCTTTAACTTTTACGCTAAAAAGCGCTTCAATAGCAGCCTTAATCTCAGGCTTCGTCGCTTTCGGCGCGACATTAAAAGCAACTTGATTATATTCAGAAATCATAGTCGCCTTTTCAGTAATAACTGGACTAATAATTATATCATAATGGCGAAGATCTGTCATTTAAAACGCTCCTCAAGAGCCTCAACAGCTGCTTTTGATAAAACAAGTTTGCTGCGACGCAAAATATCATAAACATTAATTCCCTGAATAGGCAAAATGTCAATATTAGGGATATTAGAGGCTGCACGAAAAAAGTTAATATCAATCTCTTTACCACCAATCAAGAGAGCGTTATTAAATCCAAGCTTAGAAAAATGAGAAACAAGCATCTTCGTTTTAGCATCCTTAACAGTCAACTCATCCACAATAATCAAATCTTTTGCTTTTAATTTTGCAGATAAAGCAAGACGCAACCCAAGAGCACGAATCTTTTTAGGAAGATCATGCGCATGACTGCGAACCACCGGTCCATGTGCCTTACCCCCACCTCTAAACTGCGGTGCACGTGCAGATGAATGTCGAGCACGCCCAGTTCCTTTCTGTTTAAACATTTTTGCCCCTGTTCGCGACACATCAGAACGACCTTGGGATTGATGACTTCCCTGCTGACGACGTGCAAGCTGCCAACGAACAACACGTTGCAAAATATCCTCACGCGGAACAAGATCAAAAATAGCTTCAGAAACCTTTAATTTGCCAGCTTCATTACCATCAAGAGTTTTAATTACAAGATCCATTATTAGGCTCCCTCAACTTCAGAGGTTTCCGTCACCGGAGTAACCATTTCCGCTTTCTCCTTCACAAGACGGCGAATACCGGCAGGCTTTGGAGCATTATCAGGAAGACGCTTCTTCACAGCATCCCGTATCAAAATCCAAGAACCTTTAGAACCAGAAACAGCACCACGCACTAAAATTAAACCACGCTCACTATCAGTGGAAATAACTTCAATATTCTGTGTTGTTACACGCACTTGCCCCATATGGCCGGCCATTTTTTTGCCTTTAAAAACTTTACCAGGATCTTGGCACTGCCCTGTAGAACCATGAGCACGATGTGTGATCGAATTACCATGGGAAGCACGATGCCCACCAAAGTTATGTCGTTTCATAACACCAGCAAACCCCTTACCAATACTGGTACCAGTCACATCAACTCTTTGTCCTGGAACAAAATGTTCCACTGTAATCTCAGTACCAACATCAAGAAGATTGTCGGGACTCACACGAAACTCTGCTATTTTGGCTTTAGGCTCAACAGAAGCCTTAGCAAAATGTCCACGAAGAGCTTGTGAAGTATTCTTAACCTTAGCAAAGCCTACACCTAATTGAACAGCAGTATAACCATTCTTTTCAACTGTACGCTGAGCAACGACTTGACAATTCTCCAAACGAAGTACCGTCACCGGCACATGCTCACCAGCATCATTATAAATACGGGTCATGCCCAGCTTCTGTGCTATTACACCTGAACGCATCGGGTCTGTTCCTTCTGTCCTCAAACCTCAGAGCTTAATTTCTACATCCACACCAGCAGAAAGATCGAGCTTCATAAGCGCATCCACTGTTTGCGGCGTTGGATCAACAATGTCAAGAAGACGCTTATGTGTTCGCATCTCAAACTGCTCACGACTTTTCTTATCGATATGCGGTCCACGATTGACCGTAAACTTCTCAATCCGCGTCGGAAGCGGAATGGGACCACGGACATTTGCACCGGTACGTTTAGCAGTCGATACAATCTCACGCGTCGACGTATCAAGAATTCTATGATCAAACGCTTTCAAGCGAATGCGAATATTCTGACTGTTCATGCTCTTTATTTCCCTGTTATACAAAGTGCATTAATAATTAAAGCACTCNAGGACTTGAACCCGCGACCTGCGGTTTTGGAGACCGCCGCTCTACCAACTGAGCTATACCCCTAACTCTCAAAACTAAAACACTTTTAACACCCCTTTAACAAGCATTATTTATTCAATGATCTTAGAGACGATACCGGCACCAACAGTACGACCACCTTCACGAATAGCAAAACGAAGTTTCTCTTCCATCGCTATCGGAACGATCAACGAAACATCCATCGCAACATTGTCACCTGGCATAACCATTTCCGTTCCTTCTGGAAGCGTAACAATACCTGTAACGTCCGTCGTACGGAAGTAAAACTGAGGACGATAATTTGTAAAAAATGGCGTATGACGTCCACCTTCATCTTTTGTCAAAATGTAAGCTTCTGCTTTAAAACGTGTATGAGGCGTAACGGATCCTGGCTTCGCCAATACTTGACCACGCTCAATCCCTTCACGATCAACACCACGTAGAAGAGCTCCTATATTA
>NZ_JBHIOD010000061.1:0-2543 GCF_042195355.1 Bartonella sp. CL266QHHD | reverse complement strand
AGGGCGCTCGCAACCGGAGGGGGGGCTTGAAGTGCAAACCAAAAATCCAAATTTTATCGACATTCTGATAGGCAAAAGAATTCGCCACAGACGCATTTCAATGAGCCTTTCCCAAAAAGAATTAGGAAGCCATTTAGGTGTCNTTTTATCGACATTCTGATAGGCAAAAGAATTCGCCACAGACGCATTTCAATGAGCCTTTCCCAAAAAGAATTAGGAAGCCATTTAGGTGTCAGTTTTCAACAAATCCAAAAATACGAAAAAGGCTTCAATCGTGTAAGCGCAGGATGTTTACTCAAAATCGCCCAAAAACTGGAAGTTCCTATAAGCTTTTTTTATGCAGACATTGCTACAAAAGAAGATATCTCAACAAAAGAAAATACCCCACTCCGTGATCAAGAAACCTATAGCGAAAAAGAACACACTCTTTTGAAAAACTTTAGAGACCTCCAGCCAAAAAAACAAAAAGCAATCTTGTGGTTGATTTCTGATTAGGAAAAAGAGCAACAATTAACATACCCCCGCCTAAAGTTTCCCATACCTGATATCACCATACCCCCAAGAGTGATGTTTTATGGCATATAAGATAATTCACACTATAGCTTGTTTTCTGTTTCCATTATTGCGTCAAGCCAAGCTGATTGAGGATTAGCAGCTGAGTTTTTAAGTTTGACTATTCGTAGCAAAGCGGAGTTAAACAAAAATGACATTATCGCTCAAAACCATGCCCCCTATTGAGTTTACGAGACGGTAGAACAGTGTCAAGAAAACAAAGCCCCGAAAAAAAACAAAAATATGAGCGGTTAAGTAAAAATCAAAAATTGAATCTATAACGTTGAAAAAGCTGCTCTATGTTGGATTATCTCCACGTCCTCTAAACCTCAGAAAAATGATTTAAAACATTTGTTTTATTGATGAGCCAATCATTGAGAACGAATAATAGACAAAGAACGGTTCACCAATATCCTGATAGCCAATAAACAGAATAATCCACTCAATCCAGAAAGAAGGAACAATTTTCCAGCCGAAGTGTGACCTAAAACAAACGCTCCAACAAACGGCGCCACCAACATCGCTAAATTTTGTATAGACTGCACCCATCCGGAAGCCAATCCAATCTGTTCATTGAAATTGCTTACCAGATAAACATTAGAAGATATGGAAAAGTAAGCGCTAACCATTCCAATAAGGAAAAAACAAAGCAACAAAGTCTCAATACGGAGTAAATCAAAGTAAAAAAAGCACACTGAGATCAAGACAAAACCAATCATTGTTGACATTGCTGGCATTAACAACTCCGATATTTTGCCTGTAAGGGGTTTATGCTTTGATTGTTTCACACGCCAAAACCCATAGAGAAAATTACCAATCGCTGAAGCAGATACCAGCATTCCAAGAGTCTGTTTATTCATTTTCATTGTGCTGAGAATAACGGGCAACTGATTATTCACCATAAAGACCATGGCAAAATACACAAACACCACCGCCACATAGGCATACCAAGCTGTCCCATAAAGCCTCTGCTGTACTTGCGTGGTATTCGCTTTTTTTATTCTTAGCGACGAGACAGGTTGTGCACCAAGACAACAAAACACGATAAAGCCTAGCAATGTCAAAAAACCAGAAAATAATAAAGTATAGGTATCTGATAAAAGTACAGACAGAGCACTCCCCAAAGCAGGTCCTATCATCTTTGCTGCGCTATTGATCATGTTAAGCACAGAATAGTAACGAGTCCGTCCGTGTTCAGGCACAGAATTTGCACTAAGAACGGAAATTGCAGGCATGGCTAGACTGTTGAATGTCGCTCGAATAACTGCCAGTATAATAAATCCTTGCAGACTCGTCGCCAGCAATAAACCGACAGTACATAGCGCCCGTAACAGCAGTGACGCCCGCAACCAATGGATCATAGAACGGTGGACTTACCAACATTCCAATTGGCTTAGACAGAACGATACCAGGGAATAATGTTGCCGCTCCAATAAAAGCGACATCATATTGATTAGCTTTCCAAGTGAACACAGATACGGTCAAAATCACGATATAATCAATCCAGCCCCCAAATGACACCATACCATTACCCAGCAAAAGCACCAACAAGCGATTTTTTATTGCCCCACCTCTTTGCACCAAAACACACTCCCCCTCTTTTTCCTTAGCAATACTGATTAGATGACCAATTTTTCCTCATACCCTAAAAGCACCAACAACTTTCACGCAACAAAGCACCAACAAGCGATTTTTTATTGCCCCACCTCTTTGCACCAAAACACACTCCCCTCTTTTTTCGTTAGCAATACTGATTAGATGATCAATTTTTTCTTACACCCTAAAAGCACCAACAACTTTCACGCAACAAAGCACCAACAAGCGATTTTTTATTGCCCCACCTCTTTGCACCAAAACACACTCCCCTCTTTTTTCGTTAGCAATACTGATTAGATGATCAATTTTTTCTTACACCCTAAAAGCACCAACAACTTTCACGCAACAAAGCACCAACAAGCGATTTTTTATTGCCCCACCTCTTTGCACCAAAA
>NZ_JBHIOD010000060.1:7500-9186 GCF_042195355.1 Bartonella sp. CL266QHHD | reverse complement strand
AAGGATTTTGAACTAATCAATCTCAAGCCTCGCCATGCGCGTTTAACTTTTAATGCCGCCCATTCTCTCTCAATTTATATTTTAGAGCTCATGGATCAGCCATAATAAAAACCATATCACGATTACCAGCATTTTCTCGTGCCATTTTTAATGCCTAAAAGGCATTAAAGGGGGGGACTGCTGCTTCTACCCTACAAAACCAAATTTCTATAGCATGACAGAATGAGTAATCACACCGCTCTATGGTTCTCCTCTTCCCCGCGTTTCTAGGCTCCGCTTCTAAAGTCAGTGGGCAATTTCTGTAAATGCAAAAGGCGCCCTTAAGGATGGCGAATGAGGATGGTGCAAAAGTATTGCCTTGATTATTTTTTTAAGAACAAACTAGCTGGTGTACTATTTTTGGAAAGCTCTCGTGCAGAAATATTATNGATGGTGCAAAAGTATTGCCTTGATTATTTTTTTAAGAACAAACTAGCTGGTGTACTATTTTTGGAAAGCTCTCGTGCAGAAATATTATGATGGAGAAGCTAGTCATTATGATAAAAACACAAGTCTTAACTCCGTAAAGAGAGAAAATCTGAGCTTAGATTTAATTCCTACAAAGCCTTTAAGTGCGTGGCATTACATACCTATACGTTCTTCCCCTACCCTACTTAATTTTATAATAAGACAGCTCCTTATAAAAAACAGCACTATTCTTACATACCATAACCATTTTCTCTTTACAGGCTTTCTGCTATCAACATAACACTTTACCCTCTTAAAACACTGTTTGCAAAAGGTTTGCATCATTACAATGATCATAGGCATAGGCTTGCTACCCCAAAAAGCTTGNGGAAAGCTCTCGTGCAGAAATATTATGATGGAGAAGCTAGTCATTATGATAAAAACACAAGTCTTAACTCCGTAAAGAGAGAGAATCTGAGTTTAGATTTAATTCCTACAAAGCCTTTATGCGCGTAAATTACATACCTATACGTTCTTCCTCTACCCTACTTAATTTTATAATAAGACAGCTCCGTATAAAAAACAGCACTATTCTTACATACCATAGCCATTTTCTCTTTACAGGCTTTCTGCTATCAACATAATACTTTACCCTCTTAAAACACTATTTGCAAAAGGTTTGCATCATCACAATGATCATAGGCATAGGCTCGCTACCCCAAAAAGCTTTCTAGGTAAAAATCCGCCTTAGTATTTAGTGATATAGATAGTGTAGATGTTCAAGGAATTGTGTACAGTTTTTTTGTTACAAAAAGTTGCAGATTGTTTTGAGGATGAAGATATACAGGTACACATAGAACAAAGGGAGGGATGATATTAAAATCCAAGAGAATCTGAGTTTAGATTTAGTCCTTGCGCGCCCTTTTAGTGCGTGGCATTACGTACCTATACGTTCTTCCCCTTCCCATTTTTCTTCCAGAGGTGCATGATGATTAGTCGCATGCCCCTTCTTATTTGGTTTTTTATACGTGAGAAGAGTTGCAAGTGATGAGCATGGCATTCCCATGCGTTTAGACGCTACACCTGTTTTTTCCTGCTTTTATTTTCAGAGATTGATGATATTTTTGTTTTCCAGTACTAAGAAGAGCTTTTAGATTTATCGTTTTAGAGAGAAGAAAGCATTCTCTACCTGCCTCTGCCTACCACTGCTTCATTAGGGCATGCCCCTTATTAGTCCTA
>NZ_JBHIOD010000059.1:0-1083 GCF_042195355.1 Bartonella sp. CL266QHHD | reverse complement strand
TTCGAGCATCACCATCACGATTTAAAATATTGATTTTATTGCCGCCTCTTTCCGCACCAATAGTAATAAGACCCATCCTATCCTGCTTAACAAGGCTATCACTCACTACATTCGTAATCTCTTTGCTAATCTCATTTTTTACATTCGTAACAGAATTACCAACTCCCGCCAAAGCATCCGCCACATTGCCATAGTCTATCTCTTCAGATTTACCATCATCCTTAACTGTCTTAACCCTAAAACTTGGAGCTTTCCATTGTCCTTGCTCATCATAACCTGCACCTCCACCAAAATAGCTAGCAACCGTCCGATTGACTGAATAAAGCTGACCACCCGTGACAGCATCCGTTGAATTAGCGGTAATCTCACCATTTGCAAGAAACGTAATTCTACTGTTTTCTTGTGTCCTGACAGCTTTGCCTTTTTCTTCTTTGCTCTTTTCATGACGTGCTACAAAGGCATTAGCTTTATCGTTCCATAACAAAGNTGCCTTTTTCTTCTTTGCTCTTTTCATGACGTGCTACAAAGGCATTAGCTTTATCGTTCCATAACAAAGCATCACCTTTAACTTGCTGAGTAATATTCGTTATGTTTTTAGTAAGTTCGCTAAACTTATTTGTTACATTATCATTGACATTCTTGATATTGCTATCAAGCTGGCTTTTGTTAACAGCGTCATTATTGTTCTTTGCTTCCCCAACACCAGAAATTATCCGATCAGCACCGCTTTCATTTGCAATATTGATTTCTGTGCCACCTACTTTTGCACCAATAGTGAGACGACTCGTTGTCTTATCTTGCTGAACAAAGCTCTCGCTTTCCACTTTGGTAATCACATTATTAACCTGTTCAGTCAATTTATTCTGAACATTCGTGATAGAACTTCCAACACCTGCAAGTGCATCCGCTACATTCTGATAATCCTTATCTTTAGATCCACCATCAGCTGTGAAGGTTTTAACCTTGAATGTAGGGGCTGTCCAAATGCCATCTTTATAACTAGCACCACCACCAAAATATTTGACTACATTCTCAGATGCTGTTTTGAGATCACTTGTTACAGTCGTAACATTTTTATTTGTT